>JACDNV010000010.1 GCA_017656425.1 Candidatus Neomarinimicrobiota bacterium
CTATTAGGGAAGGCGGTAGAACAGTTGGTGCCGGTGTCGTAACTCAGATTATTGAATGATCAAAAGGTAGCGAGGTTAGAGGTGCCTGGACAAAAAATAAGAATAAGTTTAAAAGCTTACGATCATAATTTACTTGATAAAAGCGCAAAAAGAATAGTAGCTACAGCAAAAGCAACAGGGGCAGTGGTACGAGGTCCCATACCCCTTCCTGCTCAACGTACTGTATATACTGTTTTAAGGTCGCCTCACGTGAATAAGAAGAGTAGGGAGCAATTCGAGGCAACAGTTCATAAGAGATTGATAGATATACTTAATTCGACTTCAAAGACAGTTGATGCTTTGATGAAGCTAGAATTACCGGCAGGAATTGATATTGAAATAAAAGTTTAATGGTAGAGATATGTTGGGAATATTAGGGAAAAAAATAGGTATGACACAAATATTTACAGAGGATGGGCAGGCGGTTCCAGTTACCGTTATTGAAGCAGGTCCATGCAAAGTTGTGCAGGTGAAAACGAAAGAAAACGATGGGTATGATGCAGTCCAGCTTGGGTTCGAACACAAAAAAGAGCGTTTAGTGAATAAACCTCTATTAGGACATTTTAAAAAAGCCGGGGTAGTACCTTTCCGATACTTAAGGGAGTTTAGAGATTTTGATAACGAGTATTGTGAACCTGGGAAAGAAGTAACGGTTGATGTTTTTACTGAAGGAGATATTATTAAGGTTACAGGTACTACAAAAGGTAAGGGCTTTCAGGGAGTTGTGAGAAGGCATGGTTTTGGGGGCGGTCCTAGAACACATGGGCAAAGCGACCGTACTCGAGCACCTGGTTCTATTGGGGCGTCCTCTTTTCCCTCCAGAGTAATTAAGGGATTACGAATGGCTGGGAGGATGGGGGGAAAAAAAGTAACAGTAAAAGGCTTGACTATTTTAAAAATAGATAAAGAAAATAATTTGCTCTTTGTCAAGGGTTCGATACCCGGACCAAGAAACGGCTTAGTAATAATACGGAGGCAAGAGAGTTGAAGGTTGAATTCCCGATTTATAAAAAGGATGGAACCAAGTCTGGAGAGAAATTAATAATAGAAAATCCTTCATTTGATATTGAGCCAAATGATCATGCTATTTACCTTGCTGTTAAGGTGGAACGTGCAAATAGTCGTCAGGGTACACATAGCACTAAGACAAGGGCAGAAGTTAGAGGAGGTGGAAGAAAACCCTGGAGGCAAAAAGGTACTGGAAGAGCAAGGGTTGGATCGATAAGGAGCCCACTCTGGGTAGGCGGTGGAGTCGTCTTTGGGCCTAAACCTAGAGATTATAGCTTAAAGATTAATAAGAAAGTAAAGCGGCTTGCAAGAAGGAGTGCTCTTGCATATAAATATAGGTCTGAGGCAATAAGGGTTGTGGAAAACTTGATTTTTGATGAGCCAAAAGCCAAAAATATAAGAGAATTATTGAGTGCTTTTAATCTTATGGATAAAAAGGTTACAATTCTGGTTTATAGAATGAACAGGAATATTGCACTTTCCTGTAGAAATTTTTATAATATCGCCCTATTTGAAGCACGGAATGCTTCAACTATTGATTTACTTGACAATGAAATTATTTTGTTTGAACCAGAAGGTTTAATGGAGTTAAATAGTCAACTTTTAGAATAAAAAGTTAGGGTTTTACGATGTCTATAAAAGGTGATATAATAATTGAGCCTATTCTAACAGAGAAGATGACGAAATTACAGGAAGAGCAGAACAAATATGCTTTTAAAGTCCATAGTGCTGCAAATAAGCACGAAATTAAGGCCGCAGTTGAAAGGAAATTTAATGTAAAGGTAAAAAAAGTTAATACCATGGGTATAAAAGGTAAAGTTAGACGAATGACGGTGAGAAGTGGTGGAAGAGTAATCAGGACTGAGGGTAGAACACCTTCGTGGAAGAAAGCGATAGTTACCTTAGAAGAGGGTTACAAAATAGATTTTTATCAGGGAGAAACGGCGGTGTAAGCTATGGGTATAAAGAAATTAAAACCAGTAACGTCAAGCACGAGATATATGTCCGTCAGCACATTCGAGGAGATTACTACCACAGAGCCCGAGCCAAGTCTTGTTGTACCATTGAAAAAGACAGGTGGCAGAAATAATCTAGGTAGAATTACAGTATGGCATCGTGGTGGTGGACACAAAAGGAAATATCGAATCATAGATTTTAAAAGAGATAAACACGGTATTGAAGCTAAAGTAAAGACTATTGAATATGATCCAAATAGAAGTGCTAGAATTGCGCTTCTTGTATATAAAGATGGTGAAAAAAGGTATATAATAGCACCTGAAGGTTTGCAAGTAGGAGATACTGTAATATCTGGTGAAAATGTACCTATCAAGGTTGGTAACGCTTTACCATTAAGAAATATTCCCCCTGGAACTTTTGTTCATAATGTAGAGCTCTATCCTGGAAGAGGTGGAAAGATTGCAAGGAGTGCTGGTTCGTCTGTACAGATTATGGGGATTGAGAAAAAGTACGCAATATTGAAATTACCGTCTGGTGAAATGAGAAAAGTCAATGCTAATTGCTATGCAACAATTGGGGAAGTTGGAAATAAAGATCATATCAACATATCTCTTGGTAAGGCGGGTCGGAGTCGATGGCTTGGAAGAAGACCTCACACCAGAGGAGTTGCTATGAATCCTATAGATCACCCAATGGGAGGTGGTGAAGGTAAAAGTTCAGGAGGTAGACACCCGACAACTCCATGGGGTAAGCCAACGAAGGGTTATAGAACAAGAAAAAAGAGAAAAGCAAGTGATAAACTAATAATAAAGAGAAGATACGATAAATAGAGGAGATTAAATGGCTCGATCTCTAAAAAAGGGTCCATATGTTGATGAAAAGTTGCTTAAGAAAGTAAAAAAGTTAAACGAAACAGGTCAGAAAAAAGTTATTAAAACCTGGTCAAGAAGGTCTACAATTATACCTGAATTTGTAGGACACACTTTTGCTGTCCATAATGGAAATAAATTCATTCCAGTATATATAACAGAAAACATGGTTGGACATAAACTTGGTGAATTTGCACCAACAAGAACTTTTAGAGGACACGCAGGAGATAAGAAGGAGAGAAAAAAGAGATAAAAATGGAAGCAAGAGCAGTTAGTAGGTATATTAGACAGAGTCCAAGAAAATTGAGACAGTTAGTGGATTTAGTTAAGGGTATGAGAGTTCAAGAAGCTCTTAACACTTTGCACTTTAGTAAGAAAAGAGCGTCTAAGTATATTGAAAAGACCATCAGGTCTGCTGTTTCTAATTTAATCAATTCGGAATCCGGCCATAGCATTACTCCTGAAGAATTATATATAAAAAGTATATGGGTTGATCCGGGTCCGATGTGGAAAAGAGTAAGACCTGCTTCGATGGGAAGAGCCAGTTTAATAAGAAGGCGTACAAGTCATTTAAATGTAATTGTAGCCGAAATTGAAAAGAAAAGTAAAAAGTAGGGAGGAGCTTTGGGACAAAAGACACATCCAATAGGTTTTAGAATAGGGTTTAACAAAACTTGGGATAGTATTTGGTTTGATGAACGTAATTACAAGGATAAATTATTGCAGGATTTTTATCTCAGAAGGTATTTAAATAATAGATTACCCAATGCTGGTATCTCCAAAATTGAAATAAAAAGGACTCCCAAGCTTATAACTGTGATTATACATACATCAAGACCCGGTATGGTAATCGGACAGAAAGGGAGAGAGGTAGATCTACTAAAAGCCGAATTAAAGAAGCTTACTGGTACAGATGTGTATATAAATGTTAATGAAGTAAAAAGGCCTGAGCTTGATGCGAGGCTTGTTGCAATGAATATTGCGGCTCAAATAGCAAGAAAAGTATCTTATAAGAAAGTTGTAAAAAAAGCAATCCAATCGGCTATGAGGCAGGGAGCTCAGGGTATTAAGATACAAGTATCCGGTCGATTAGGTGGTGCTGAAATGTCAAGAAAGGAGACTTATAAAGAGGGGAGAATCCCATTGCAAACTTTGAGATCAGACATAGATTATGCCTGTGAAGCATCATATACAACCTACGGATGTATTGGGGTAAAAGTATGGATATGTAAAGGTGAAAAAATCAAGGTAGAAGGTGAATAATGTTAGCGCCAAAAAAAGTTAAGTACAGGAAACAACAACGAGGTCGAATGAAAGGTATCGCAACCAGGGGAAATGAAGTCTGTTTCGGAGAATATGGGCTAAAAGCTCTTGAACCTGGTTGGATAACGTCAAGGCAGATTGAGGCAGTTAGAGTAGCTATTACAAGAAAAGTCAGGAAACATGGGAAACTCTGGATCAGGATATTCCCTGATAAACCTGTGACCAAGAAGCCAGCAGAGACTCGTATGGGTAAGGGGAAAGGTAGCCCAGAATTTTGGGTAGCAGTTGTTAAACCGGGGAGAATACTCTTTGAGGTGGAAGTTGAGGATGAAAGCCAGGCTATCGAAGCTTTTAGAATTGGTTCTCACAAATTACCTATTAAGACAAAAATAGTTAAGAGAAAAGAAGTTGGTGAGTGAATATGAAAAAACAGCAGTTAAGAGAAATGTCTATAGAGGAATTAAAAGCTAAACTTGCTGAGGATATTGAGACTCTTTCAAATTTGAGATTTCAAAAAGCTTTGCAACAGCTTGAAAATCCTGCTAAAATAAGGCAGATAAAAAAAGAAATAGCTCAGATAAAAACGGTATTACGTGAGTATGAGCTAGGTATAAGAAAGAAAAAGGAGAGTTAAATCGAAGGCAGAGGAATTTGTCGTATGAGAGAAAGAGTAAAGAAGAAAATTTTTGTTGGTCGAGTAGTTAGTAATAAAATGGATAAAACCATTATTGTTGCAGTTGATAGATTGGTAAAACACCCATTATATAAAAAATATATTCGACGCACTAGCAAGTTTTATGCTCATGATCCAGAAAATAAGTGTAAAGAGGGTGATGTAGTAAAAATAATAGAATCAAGGCCATTGAGCAAATTAAAACGTTGGAGATTGTTGGAAATAGTTGATTCTAAATAGCTAAGCAATATTGATGAGGTAGGGTGCAATGATTCAGCAGGAGAGTAGATTAAAGGTTGCAGATAATACGGGAGCTAAGGAAGTGCTGTGTATAAGGGTGCTAGGCGGTTCAGGGCGGAAGTATGCTTCACTTGGCGATATAATTGTAGTCTCGGTGAAACAGGCAACTCCTAATGGAATGGTAAAAAAGGGAGATAAGTCTAAGGCCGTTGTTGTGAGAACAAGAAAAGAGGTGAGGCGAAAAGATGGCTCATATATAAGGTTTGACGATAATGCAGTTGTACTGGTTGATAATAATTTAGAACCACGGGGGACAAGAATTTTTGGCCCTGTTGCCAGGGAATTGAGAGACAGAAATTATATGAAAATTATTTCAATGGCACCGGAGGTTATTTAATATGTTAAAGATAAAAAAGGGTGATATGGTTATGGTGATTTCTGGTGACGATAGGGGGAAAGTTGGAAAGGTATTAAAGGTGTTTCCAAAGAAAAATAGAGTTATTGTTGAGGGTGTTAATTTTATAAAGAGACATACAAGACCAAGCCAGAAAAATCCACAAGGTGGAATTATTGAAAAAGAAGCTCCCATTCATATTTCTAATGTGATGCTGTATCATGATGGTAATCCTACGAAAGTTGGATTTAAAATTCTGAAGGATGGTAGGAAGGTGAGATATTCAAAGAAAACGGGTGAAGTAATAGATACATAAAGATTGAGGTGTAAAGGTGGCAAAGAAAGAATCAAAGAAAGAGAATGGTATTGAATATAGACCAAGATTACTTGAAGTTTATGAGAATGTTGTAATACCAAAGATGATGAAAATTTTTAAATATGAAAATAAATATCAGGTGCCGAAACTCGAGAAAATAACAATAAATATGGGAATAGGGCGTGCGAAAGAAGACCCGCAAAACCTAAAGAATGCGATGGAAGATTTAAAGGTAATATCAGGGCAACAACCGGTTATAACAAGGGCAAAGAAGTCAATTTCAAATTTTAAAATAAGAGCTGGTGACCCTGTTGGTTGCTTTGTAACATTAAGGGGATGGCGGATGTATGAATTTCTCGATAAGTTTATCTCGATCGCTGTTCCACGTATTCGTGATTTTACCGGTTTTTCTGATAAATCATTTGATGGGAAGGGGAATTTATCTATTGGGATAAAGGAACAAATAATTTTTCCTGAGATAAATTATGATACTATTGATAGAATCAGAGGAATGGATATAACAATAACTACAACGGCCGAAACTGATGAAGAGGCTTTTGAATTATTATCTTTAATGGGATTTCCATTTAGGAGAAAGAGGCAGCCAAAAATTGAAGAGGTTGAGGAGAGTAATTAGATATGGCAAGGAAATCATTAATAGAAAAGGCAAAACGTAAACCAAAATTTTCAACAAGAAAAGTTAACAGATGCAGTATATGTGGGCGACCAAGAGGATACTATAGGAAGTTCGGATTATGCCGTCTTTGTTTTAGAGAATTAGCTTTAAAGGGCGAAATACCAGGGATAAAAAAGGCAAGCTGGTAGGGAGAGGGATATGTCTATTACTGATCCAATTGCTGATTTTTTAACAAGAATTAGAAATGCACAAAAATCAGGGCATAGATGGGTTGACGCTCCTGCTTCGAATATGATAAAAAGGATATCCCTTATATTGAAATATGAGGGTTTTATAAGGGATTTTGTTATAATCGAAGATGGTAAGCAGGGTATTGTCCGCCTATTCCTTAAATACGCAAAGGATGGTATTCCAGTGATTCAGGGTTTAAAGAGAATTAGTCGACCCGGACGGAGAGTATATGTATCCTCTAATGAGATACCTAGGGTAATTGGTGGCCTCGGTATAGCAATTTTGTCTACTTCAAAAGGAGTGATTACGGATAAAGTAGCAAGAAAAGAGAATGTTGGAGGCGAAGTTTTATGTTATATTTGGTAGAAGGTAAGGAGATAGAAAAGTGTCAAGGATAGGTAGAAAACCGATAGAAATACCACAGGGAGTTAATGTTGAGATAAAAGGGAGGTATGTTAAAGTAAAAGGTCCTAAAGGTGAGCTGGATCTCGATATACATCCAGACATGACACTTGAGCTATTAGATAATCAATTAATTGTGAAAAGACCAACAGACAGTAAAAGACATAAATCACTCCATGGATTAACAAGGCAGTTAATCGCAAATATGGTTGAGGGTGTGACAAAGGGTTATGAAAAAGTTCTATTACTTGAGGGAATAGGCTATTCTGTCGAAATGAAAGGTAAATCTTTACAGCTGAACGTTGGTTATTCTCATCCTGTATTATTTACTCCACCTCCAGGGATAACAATTGAAATTCCTAAACCATTGACAGTTGTTGTACGTGGTATAGATAAACAGAGGGTCGGACAAGTTGCTGCTATGATAAGAAGCATAAGGCCTGTTGAACCGTATAAAGGCAAAGGAATACGTTACGAAGGTGAATACGTTAGAAGAAAAGCTGGAAAGAAGGTCGGAGCATAAGAGAATAGGTGTACGTTATGGACAGAATATTAAAGAAAAGGTTGGCAAGGTTAAGAAGAAAGAAGAGAGTGAGTAAAAAAGTTTTTGGAACTTCACAGAGACCGAGGCTAGTTGTATATAGGAGTTTGAAACACATATATGCTCAACTTGTTAATGATGAGGACGGCAAAACGATATTGGGAGTTTCTGATTTGAGTCCAGAGGTAAGAACACAAATCAACGTGAGCATGAGAAAGATAGATAAAAGTAGATTAGTTGGAAAAGCTTTGGCGAGAAAGGCTCTTGAGCACGGAATAAGACAGGTTGTGTTTGATAGAAATGGATACAAGTATCACGGGAGAGTTAAAGCATTAGCTGATGCAGCCAGAGAAGGCGGTTTGCAATTTTAAGGGAGAGTAGTTGAAATGATGTTGAAAAGAAGAAAAGTTGTGGATTCTTCACAACTTGAGTTATTAGAAGAGAAAATAATAAAAGTAAAACGTGTAGCTAAAGTTGTGACAGGTGGTAGAAGATTTAGCTTTAATGCGATAGTTGCTATAGGGGATGGAAAGGGCCATGTTGGAATTGGGCTCGGAAAAGCGGGAGAAGTAACTATAGCTATAGCAAAAGCTAAAGAAGCAGCGAAAAAAAATATGTATAAAATACCTATCATAAATGGAACAATTCCACATGAAGCGGAGGCAAAATACGGATCATCAACTGTCCTATTGAAGCCTGCTGCTCCAGGAACTGGTATTATTGCGGGTGGTCCTATACGTGCCATAATGGAAGAATTGGGTGTTACGGATGTCCTGACAAAAGTTATAGGCTCAACCAATCCCCATAATGTTGCCAAAGCCACAATGAAAGCTTTATTAATGCTAAGGGATCCTATAACGATTGCTAGGATGAGAGACATAACTGTAAGGGAGTTGTTTGGCAAATGAGTGCTAAGAAAAAACAAAAAATGTTAAAAATTACTCAAATAAAGAGTGCTATTGGGTATAGAAAGAAAGCTAAATTAACACTTCAGGCCTTAGGATTAAGAAAAATGCATCAAACTGTAATAAAGGCTGATAATCCAGCGATAAGGGGTATGATAAGATCAATTTCTCATTTACTGAAAGTTGAGGAAGTAGAGCAATGAGTACAAATATATTATCATCACTAAAACCTGCTCAAGGGTCTGTGGAGAAAAGAAAGAGAGTTGGTAGAGGAGATGCTTCTGGTCATGGGGGTACTTCAGGAAGAGGGCATAAGGGTGAAATGTCCCGATCAGGATCAAAGAGGAGAGCATGGTTTGAAGGCGGGCAGATGCCCCTTTACAGAAGGATACCAAAGAGAGGATTTAAAAGCATCAATAAAATTGAATATCAGATTGTTAATATTAGAGATATTGAGAGAATTGATGCGGATGTAATAAAAATTGTAGATCTAAAAGAAAAAGGGTTGATTAAAACTTTAAACAAGCCTGTTAAGATCCTTGGAGATGGTGAGATTAAAAAAGCGGTTACTATTTATGCTAATGCTTTTAGTAAATCAGCAAAAGAAAAGATTGAAAAAGCTGGCGGAAAAGCAGAGGTAATATGATTCAGCAATTTCAGAATATTATTAAAATACCTGAGCTTAAAAGGAGAATTCTTTATACTCTAGGTTTATTAACTGTATTTAGAATAGGTGCTCATATACCTATACCAGGTATTGATACGGAAGTACTTGGTGCTGCTATAAGAAATTTCTCTAATACATTATTTGGTTTATATGATTTATTTGCTGGTGGTGCTTTCAGAAAGGCTACGGTTTTCGCTCTTGGAATAATGCCATATATTAGTGCTTCTATTATATTGCAATTGCTTGGTGCTGTATTCCCATATTTACAGAAATTACAAAGGGAAGGTGAAGAAGGAAGAAAAAAGATAACGCAGATGTCGAGATATTTAACAGTATTGATAGCACTTTTACAGGCATTTGGTATAAGCCAATTTTTAATGAGTCCGCAGATGTCAGCAAGAATTGGGGATAGACTATATCCTGTAGTTCCAAATCCAGGAGTTGGATTTGTACTACTTACAATGCTCACATTAACTACTGGTACGATATTACTAATGTGGATAGGAGAGAGAATAACAGAGAGAGGGATTGGTAATGGTGTATCACTTATAATAATGGTTGGTATTCTTGCTCGATTTCCAAATGTTGTAATAAGTGAGATTACTCTAATAAAAGAGGGGGTAAGGGGAATATTCACCGAAGTGATTTTGATTGCTTTAATGTTTGTTATTGTTGGATTTGTAGTATTACTTACTCAAGGCACAAGAAAAATTCCGGTACAATATGCAAAAAGAATTGTTGGAAGAAAGGTTTACGGTGGGCAGGCTACTCATATCCCTTTAAGAGTGAATTCTGCTGGAGTAATGCCTATAATATTTGCACAGGCGATTATGTTCTTACCGAGTACAATTGCCACCTTTTTCCCGAATAGCGAATTTATTCAGGGTATAATGAGATTTTTCAGCATACAATCAGTAATATACTGGATTATTTACGGAATATTTATTATATTTTTTACATATTTTTATACTGCTATTGTGTTTAACCCTGTGGAAGTAGCGGATAATATGAAAAAATATGGTGGCTTTATTCCTGGTATAAGACCGGGAAAGAAAACCTCGGAATTTATTGATAACGTTTTGACAAGAGTTACTCTGCCGGGTTCAATATTTCTTGCATTTATAGCTGTTTTTCCATATGTATTAATGAAGGTGACAAAAATTAATTATGACCTCGCATCGTTTTATGGCGGTACTAGTTTGTTGATCATTGTGGGTGTGGCACTTGATACATTACAACAGATTGAATCACACTTGCTAATGAGACACTATGATGGATTTTTGAAGACAGGTAAAATTCGTGGTAGACGATAGTAAGAATGATATATATAAAAAATGATGAAGAGATTAAAAAAATGAGAGAAAGTTGTCAAATAGCCTATCAGACTGTTGTAATGCTTGGTAAATATATAAAACCTGGGATTAAAACAAAGGTGCTAGATAGACTTGCCTACGAATTTATTGTTTCAAAAAATGCTAAGCCCGCGTTTAAAGGATACAAAGGTTATCCGGCTACAATATGCATAAGCATAAATGAACAGGTTGTTCATGGAATCCCTGGAGATAGGATTTTAAAGGAAGGTGACATTGTCAGTGTCGATATTGGTACACTAAAGAACGGTTATTATGGTGATGTAGCATATACTTATGCTGTCGGTGATATTGATGATGAGAAAAAAAGATTGCTGGAAGTAACCGAAAAAGCGTTATATAAGGGCATTGAAAAAGCAGTCCCCGGAAATTATTTGTCGGATATCGGGCACGCTATTCAATCCCATGTAGAAGCTAATGGATTTTCTGTTGTTAGAACGCTTGTGGGTCATGGTATTGGTAGAAATTTGCATGAGAGTCCTGAGGTTCCTAATTATGGAGAACCAGGTAGAGGTCCAGAGTTGAGAACTGGGATGACCCTTGCAATCGAACCAATGGTTAATACTGGAACATTCGAAGTCTATACACTTGAAGATGGTTGGACTGTGGTGACACTTGATGGGAAACCATCAGCTCATTTTGAACATACTATTGTAATAACCGATAATGGTCCCGAAATTTTAACGAGAGATTAGGTGTATAATAGATGGCAAAGGAGAAGTTAATAAGAGTTGACGGAATAATAAAAGAATGTCTGCCAAATGCGATGTTTAAGGTGGTACTTGAAAATGGGCATGAGGTATTAGCACATGTTTCTGGGAAGATGAGGATGCATTTCATAAAGATTTTGCCTGGTGATAGAGTTACACTTGAGCTCTCTCCCTATGATTTGAAAAGAGGTAGGATTATTTATAGATATAAGTGAGAGGTTATAAATGAAAGTTAGAGCTTCAGTTAGGAAAATATGTGATAAGTGCAAGATAATTAGAAGGAAAGGTGTTGTTAGGGTAATTTGTATAAATCCTAAGCATAAGCAAAGACAGGGCTAAAAGTAAAGGGAGGTCGATTTGGCAAGAATAGCTGGTGTAGATTTACCGAGAGATAAAAAAGCAAAAATAGGTTTAACATATATATATGGAATTGGGAGATCAAAAGCGGCGAAGATTTTGGAAAAAGCAAACGTTGATCCTGAAAAGCGAATAAAAGACTTAACAGATCAGGAAGTAAGAGCGATTAGAGAAATAATTGAAAAGGGAGAGAAAGTAGAGGGTGCTTTAAGAACTGAAGTCCAAATGAATATTAAAAGACTCATTGATATTGGTTGCTATAGGGGATTAAGGCACAGACGTGGACTACCTGTAAGGGGGCAGAGAACAAGAACGAATGCAAGAACAAGAAAAGGTCCGAGAAAGACAGTAGGAAAGAAAAAGAAAAAAGTTGGTAAGAAAGGTTAATTTAGGGGGGAGAAGTGGCAAAGCGTTCAACTACAAAAAAGAAGAAAAAAGTCAAAGTTGAGTCTGATGGTATAGCACATATAAAGGCAACTTTCAATAATACAATTATAACACTGGCTGATAAATATGGAAATGTTATATCGTGGGCATCGGGTGGTACGGTTGGTTTTAAAGGTACGAGAAAAAGCACTCCTTTTGCAGCTCAGCAGGCTGCTATTAAAGCGGCGAAGGAGGCAATGGACCTTGGTTTAAAAAGGGTCGAAGTGTGGGTAAAAGGACCAGGGTCAGGTAGAGAAGCAGCTATACGGTCCCTACATTCCGCTGGGTTGCAAATAACAGCTATTAAAGATGTAACACCTATTCCACACAATGGTTGCAGACCACCAAAAAGAAGGAGAATATAAAGAAATAAAAAGAGGTTAAAATATGGCAAGATATACAGGACCAAGGTGTAAATTATGTAGAAGAGAGGGTATGAAACTCTTTCTGAAAGGAGAAAGGTGTTTAACCGATAAGTGTTCTTTTGATAAACGACCTTATCCACCAGGGCAACATGGACGAACATTAATTAGAAGACCCTCGAATTATGCACTTCAATTAAGGGAGAAACAGAAGATAAAAAGAATCTATGGGGTTTTAGAACGTCAGTTTAAAAGATATTTTGAAATGGCAAGCAGGATGAAAGGCAAAACAGGAGATAACTTAATGAAAATATTGGAATCAAGGTTTGATAATGTGGTATATAGACTTGGATTTGCTGAATCCAGAAGCAAAGCAAGACAGCTTATAAGTCACGGGCATTTTGTTATAAACAATAGACCGGTAAATATACCTTCATATTTATTAAAACCAGGTGATGTTATTCAAGTCAAAGAGAAGAGCAGAAAATTAGCGACAATACATGAATCAATGAAGAGAATAAAAGGTGAACATGAATTACCATGGCTTATTCTTGAGAAAGGAAAGATGAGAGGAATATTTATACAACCACCAGAAAGGGAACAATTAGATTTGGATGTTAAAGAGTCATTAGTGGTTGAGTTGTATTCAAAGTAAAATAGTGAGGAGAATCGATGCCAAATAAAAATGAAATAGTAGCAAAAGTTGAAAAGGATATTAGGGATAATACTTTTGGGATATTTACTTTTCAGCCCCTACAGAGGGGTTATGGCACAACAATTGGTAATGCCTTAAGAAGAGTTTTGCTTACATCAATCCCGGGTGCAGCTATCACATCAATAAGGATCGAAGGTATTATGCATGAATTCTCTACTATTGAGGGAGTTGTTGAAGATGTATCGGAGATTATTTTAAATCTTAAACAAGTAAGAATAAAGTTAATCGATCCAAAGCCTGAGAAAGTAAATATCCATCTTAAAGGTCCGGGTGAGTTTAAAGCAGGTATGATAGCTGAGCATACAAATGATTTTGAAATAATGAATCCAGATCACCATATTTGTACAATGAATGAAGATGCAGACTTCAATATCGAACTTAAGGTATCTCAGGGAACTGGCTGGACGTCTGCAGATAAAAATAAAACTCCTGATGCACCTATAGGAACGATATTCATAGATTCAATATTTTCTCCTATAAAAAATGTAGCAATGAAAGTTGAAAATCTTCCAGGGACACCAAAGGAGGTGTTAGAAAAACTGACCCTTGAGGTTACCACCGATGGTAGTATCAATCCTGAGGATGCAGTTAGCTATGCTGCGAGTTTACTCATGGATTACTTCCAGCTATTTGTTACTGGAGAGGTTAAACCTATTGAGATAAAGACGGAAGAACCCGATGAGGAAAAAATCAGAATAAGAAATCTTCTTAAGAAGTCCGTTGATGAAATGGAACTTTCGGTTAGAGCATACAACTGTCTGAAAGCCAATAATATTAGAACAATTGCTGATCTTGTATCAAGGGATGAGCAGGAGATGTTGAAATTTAAAAATTTTGGTAGGAAGTCTCTGAACGAATTAATGATGAAATTGAAGGAAATGGGGTTACAATTTGGGATGGATGTTTCAATGTATTTGAACTCGGATGAAGATTAAACACCTTAGGAGAAAGAAAAATGCAACACCAGAAGAGGGTTCCAAAGCTCGGTAGAAAGTCAAGTCATAGAAAAGCGTTACTATCAAATCTAGCTATTCAGCTGGTTAAACATGGTAGAATTCAAACAACTCACGCAAAAGCAAAGGCATTAAGGAGCGTAATTGAGAGATTAATTACCTATGGCAAAAAAGGGACAGTTCATCATAGACGCCTGGCATTTAGAGTACTGCGGGATAGGAAGCTGGTAAAACTTCTTTTTGATCATATTGCTCCTCAGTATATGAATCGACAGGGAGGATATACGAGAATTTTAAAGCTTGGTTTTAGAGATAATGATGCAGCAGAAATATCACTTATCGAATTTGTAGATTATAAAAAACCTGATGAAAAGAAATCCAAAGAAAAGATAAAAGAAAAGAAAACTAAGACCAAAGAAAAAGTCGAAAGTTGATTGAATAGATGTATGAAGAAAATCGTTTATTTTAAGAGGGCAGTTAATGTGGCTGCCTTTTTTTTTCTTATTACTTTCCAATTAAATTCACAGATAAGGAATCTAGGAATATGGGTTGTTAGAGATAGAGTCGTAAATAAGAAGGAGATTGATACTTTTATCAATTTTGCCTGTGAAAATAATTTTACAGATATATTTGTCCAGGTAAGAGGTAGAGATGATGCATTTTATAATTCAAAGATTGTTAAGAAGTCTGAACTTATAAAGCCTCCAGCGTTTGATCCGCTTCAGTATACTATTACAAAAGCGAAAGACAAAGGATTAAGAGTGCATGCGTGGATGAACATATATTTTGTATGGAGTTCTAAGGAATTTCCCTGGCCGGGGCATATTGTCCTTAAGCATCCAGATTGGTGTGCAATTGATAAAAGTTGTAATTTAGCTGGCGAATATGAAAAGATTCTATATCTAAAAAACAAAAAAGAAGGGATATTTCTTTCCCCCACGGTTAGTGATGTCAATAAATATTTATTTGAGGTTGTAAAAGAAGTCATCGGAAACTATGATGTAGATGGAATTCATTTTGATTATATACGCTATCCTAATGGTAACTATGACTATAACCCGGAAGGTAGATATCTTTTCAAGAAAAGATATGGATTTGATCCTCTGCTCTTTACTATTTCAAATAAGGACTTTTTGAAAGATATTGATGATGTTATTTTTGATACTCTGCTTTTCAGATGGAATAATTTTCTGAGATCAAGAATAACAAATTTTGTAAGAATGGTTAAAATTTATATTGATACTTCTGGATATAATGTCAGCATGAGCGCGGCAGTAAAACCTGATCCAATAGAGGCAAGAAACTATTATTTTCAGGATTGGATAAATTGGTTGGAAAAGGGGTATATGGACTTTGTAGTTCCTATGAATTATACAAAGAGTGATAGAAGATTTGAAGAAATAGCGAGAGAAATTTCAAGCTTTTGTGGAAATGAAAAAGTCTGGATGGGTATTGCAGTTTATAATCAGTCAGAATATGGGGCATGGGGTAAGACCTTGATTGCAATAGATAATGAATATAATAATATAGTCTATTTTTCATATGATTACTTGAAGAATAGGTATTATATTTTAAGAAATGTTAAAAGACTTAAGAAACGTTATTAAATTTTATTAGATGTTATTTATGATTGATTATTTAAAAGGAGGAAAATATGGAATCATCATGGGCATATACCTTTATACTTTATCTTAAAGCTTTTGGCTGGGCACTGGTTGCATCAATAGGATTTGCGGTGGGTATAGGTTTTGCCATTAAGATTTTTGATCTTCTATCGAGTAATATTGATGAATGGGAAGAGATAAGAAGGGGTAATATCGGAGTTGCTCTTATAGTCGTGGCTCTTATTGTTATGGTTGGGCTTCTGATTTATAAAGTGATTTAAATAAGCCAGATCGGGTTTGTCAGACAAAATTTATCCTTTTCTGTAAATACTTCTGCCCGAAGGTGTCCACTTCTTAATTCTTGGATTTTTATTTTTTCCCTCACATTACTAACATTCTGATAATTTTTAGCGAAAATAAGTTTTTCAACTTTATTGTCTATCTGTCCGTTAAAAATTTTTATTTCCTTTATTTTTCCAAAGAATTCTGATGATTTACTTTCAATACATATTTGTTTTACGGCATCTACAGGAGCCTGATTACCTATGTGATATAAGTTGTTCCCATTATCTTTTATCGTTATGTTTATGAAAGGACCATTGGATATTACAACCTGTCCCTTTTTGAGATTTTTTATAAGCTGATTAATACCTTTTGAAATATCTGTAAATACTATCGTTCGACATTCCCCAAATACTTGATAATTTCCTTCGTATAATTTGAATAAAGGAGTGCGCAATTGGCGAAACCTATTAAGGTTCCCATGTGAATCATTCCCTGCATAGATGTATTTTCTGGAACCTTTAAGAAGCTGTTTTATCCAGTTTTCCTTTCCCAGTCTGAAAGCGTTATCAATTTTTCCATTTAGAATCTGATGACCATCCAAGCTGTCAGATTTGTCATTGAAATTCCATATTCCCCTCTTTAGTAATATCCGCTGAACATATGGAAACAGGGTCATCGGGTGAGCAGATGCTGTGAGCATAGAATCATCACCAATTTCTGCTATCTTACCATAAAAGTAAGCAATCTTATTGTCGAAAATTCCTTCAAAGCCATCGGCATTACCGGGAATAAAATTTTTGTTATTCAATACAAGCATATGTACATATCTGCCATGACCATTATCGACTGTTAATTCCTCTCCCGGAATTATAATATAATCAGAGTATTTTTTATTGATCTCCTCTATTTCTTTACGTGAATTTTTAAATTTTATCAGATTTGGATCCTTTTTTGTCCATGTACCGAGTAAATCATCTAGATCATATGAATGATCTGTCACAGCATTGAAAGACAATCCCATTGGTTTGGCTATTTCTGGGAATAAGAATAAGGGCAAGCCAAATTCTACCTGATCCTCGGTATAATATGAGTGGCAGTGAATGTCTCCGCAGTGCCATCCATCTTTTGATGGAAGGCATTCCGGATCAATATGAACTGTTAGGTTTTTGTGAGAAAGTCCGGGGTAGTTATCATTTTTTACAATTAAATCTTTACCATTTATTTTAAAAAAACCCTTACAATTAATTTCCAAAGTTTTTCCTATAAAACCATTTACTGTTATATGATAAATTTTTCCAAACCATTTTTGATTAATAGTCATGTTTTCATCTATCCGTATTGTATCCAGAAGTGTTCTTGTTGATTTATCGTAAATTGATATTATAATATGTTCTAGAAAGATTGGGAATTTATCAGCGTCTTTTAGTAATAAGAGGACAGGTAGGTAATCGCTATTGACTCTGTAGGGTGTATCGAAGATTATTTCAGGTTGTTTTTTGTATAAAATGCCTCGTAAAATTGGAATATATAGATGGATTTCAGCGTATAAAAAAAATATTAGGCTAATTATTGATAGTTTTTCGAGGTTATCGAATAGTAATTCTAACATAACGGGCTAAATTTTTTGAACTATTTCAAAAAGTGCAAAGGAAAAATGAGATTTCTCCTTGTGTGGATTTACGCATCTGTAAGGTGTTTAATCGAGGAAGTATAGCAATATACTATGTAAAATAGAAGGATAAAATAAATTAGCATTTTATATTTTTCATCTTTGCAATTTCTTATAATAAACTACTTCTCCGTTTTCAGTGCGTAGTAGCGACAGTGTAGGCGTTATTTCCCATTATTATATTGTATTTTATCCAAAGTCTAATTAGCAGGTCGTCACGAGGAGCGAGTAATACGAGCGACGAAGTGATCTGTTCTGCTAAGTTTGAAGGCATTATGGATTGTGTTTCTACATTCAGACTGATTGATGCTCTTTCAAAGCAGATTGCTTCGCTTACGCTCGCAACGACGGGTGTGAGTATAGATTGCTTCGCTTACGCTCGCAACGACGGGTGTGGGTGCAGATTGCTTCGCTTACGCTCGCAACGACGGGTGTGGGTGCAGATTGCTTCGCTTACGCTCGCAACGACGGGTAAGTGGGTAGGCTGCTTCGCTGACGCTCGCAACGACGGGTGTGGGGCGACACCTGCCATGTCATTGCAAGGAGCGAACGCCAGTGAGCGACGTGGCAATCTAAACTGAAAAATCAACCTAACTGTAAAAATCCATCCACTCAGGATTAACGCTATTTATAAGATCTATCTTCTTCCTTCTTGACCCTGCTTTTATCTGCTTCTCCCTTGAAATGGCATCAATCGGATTTTCATAAATCTCATAGTAAACAAGCTTGTTTATATTATATCTTTTCGTAAATGTGCTTCCAATACCAACCTTATGCTCATAAACTCTAACTTTTAGATTATTTGTAACACCTGTATATAATACCGTATTATTTTTATTTGTCATTATATATACGTAATAAAGCTTTTGCATTTTTTATTATACCTTTTGATTATTGTATTACATTTTTTAAAATAATCAATATTAATTTTAATCCTACCAGTCGTCACGAGGAGCGAGTAAAACGAGCGACGAAGTGATCTGCTCTGCTAAGTTTGAAGGCATTATGGATTGTGTTTCTACATTCAGACTGATTGATGCTCTTTCAAAGCAGATTGCTTCGCTTACGCTCGCAACGACGGGTGTGAGTATAGATTGCTTCGCTTACGCTCGCAACGACGGGTGTGGGTGCAGATTGCTTCGCTTACGCTCGCAACGACGGGTGTGGGGCGACACCTGCCATGTCATTGCGAGGAGCGATCGATAGTGAGCGACGTGGCAATCTAATCTGAAAAATTGAGGACAGTATGGAAAAGCAACCCATAGCTGTTACTGGAACACTCTTTCAAAGCAGATTGCTTCGCTTACGCTCGCAACGACGGGTAAGTGGGTAGGCTGCTTCGCTGACGCTCGCAGTGACGGGTAGGGGCAGGTTGCTTCTTTACCTCTTACATTAATGTGCTGAGTGTAACAGACTGGTTTTGCTTTTACTCATAGCGGTATATAATACATTATAAAACTTTTATTTGTTATGCAAATTAATAGCGTTTTTTAGATTATTCTTGTTAATACATTTAAAATTTATAGTCTATTGAAAAGAATGTTCTTGGTGCTGGATGAAATGAGTTTATATTTTTCCTATTTAGTGCAGTTAATAATGTTTCAGGATAAAAGCCGATCTCTAAAGGAAGGTTTGCTTCTTCTATTTGAGCTTTATCTTTAAAATTTTTATACATTAGCCAGAATCCAGCTGTTGCTCCAATAGAACTTAAAGTTAGATAAATGGTTGTATCATATTTTTTCTCAGAAGATATTAGATAAGCAATTCCACTACCGATAAAGTCGCCAGCAGCCTCACTCCATAATACAAATTTGCCCTGATCTGAAGTAAAGTCTTTATTTCTAACAAGATGGCATCCAAGCATAGCTCCGATTATACCACCTACAATAGATGAAGCTGTATAAATTCTGTGTTCCTTTGGTTTAAAAAGATCGACAAGGGCTTGTGGAATTTGTATGCCAAGAATTCCAGTGGCTCTGTAAATATATGCATCACCTCTTGTAAATGGCTGGGTTTTGGATATTGATAGCCCTGATTTATATCCGAGGTACGAACCGATTAAAATACATGCTGAACTTGCACGTGCCTTATTTTCAACTGTAAAATTTAGTAAATCTGCGATTCCACATCCTAAGAGTAATCCAAAGTCTCCGGTAATACCAACGACTTCAGCTGAACCGGATGTCAATTTTAATCTGTTTGCGATTTTAAAACCGAGTACAAATTCAGTAACGCTAGCTAGCATGCTATATGTAAAACGGGTTCGATATGATGGGCTTTTGTTTATCAAAGATGGTATGAAGAAACCATGTATTATCCCGCGTGTTCCAAGATAATGGCTTAATGTAGCAGCGGCATCTGTCACTTCAATATTTGATGTGTACGAGTATGGTAGATAGAAACCAATGCCACCTAAAAGCATATAAGTCGCTACAGCCAATTTTGAATCATCAATATCGAGTGCTATCGGTGTAGCCCAACCATAATATAATAAAGAAAGTAACCTTGCATTCCATACAAATCTTGATCTTCCTTCCTGATTAAGGATAGTTTTAGGGGATTTTTGATAAAGTTCAGTGATGATTTTATGTCTTAAATCCATAACCTGGCTATAGTCAAGAGAAACCCTTGCTTTTAATAACTCATTTTTTGGTTTGTAGTAAATCTCAAGGACGTATAACGAGTCAGATAGCTGGAATAATCGAGCCTCCTGGAAATTCTGGTACTCTTTAAATAAACTCAGTTTTTTACCCAGTTTTGAATTTATTGTATAGAGTTTCCCTTTTTCATCGAAACTGGTAATTCGCTCCTGGGCGATTAGATAGGAAAATAACCCTATGCTCAACAATAGAATTGTAATCTTTTCAGAAACATTTCTTTGAATTATTTTCATAATATCCCCCTCACTTTTACTTTATAAAGTTTAATTATTATTTTTAAATGTTTCTACTAATATTTTTAGATATTAATAAGCATTTTATAGTTTTTTATCTATTAAAAATACTTTAAACTGAGCTGAATATGCTATATTTCAAAGTTTAAAATTTTATTGACTATATTTTAATATAAAACTAAATTGCCGGTTGCATGACTGTAAGTTAATTAGAAAGGAGGGAATAGAAAATCGCAACAACAGCAGACATCAGAAATGGAATGGTAATATTTTGGAACAATGGTTACTGGAAAATATTGGAATTCCAGCATGTTAAAATGGGGCGTGGTGGTGCATTTGTTCGGACAAAGCTTAAGAATTTAAGAACCGGACAGGTTGTGGAAAATACATTTAGATCTGGAGAGAAACTTGATGAGGTGAGGCTGGAGTCCAGACAAATGCAGTATCTTTATTTTGACGGCAGTAGTTATATTTTTATGGATACTGAAACTTACGAACAGATTCCAATAAGTAGTGAGCTTATCGAAGGTGTGAAAGTTTTTATAAAGGAAAATGATGAGGTTAATGTTTTATTTCATGATGCAGAACCTCTTGATATAAATTTACCAACATACGTTATTTTGCAAGTTGTAGAGACAGAGCCCGGTATTAAGGGTGATACTGTCAGCGGTGCAACAAAACCTGCGAAATTAGAGACAGGACTGGTAGTACAGGTTCCTCTGTTCATAAATGAGGGGGATATGGTAAAAATAGACACAAGGGCAGGGGAATACATTGAAAGAGTTAAATAGAGAGGTTTTATGGGAACCCAGGAAATTTTAGAGTTAGTAAAAATAATTGAATCTCACGACATTGAGGAGATAGAGATAAAGAAATGGTTCGGGACGACTATTAGAATAACAAAACGGAGGAATGGTTCAATTACAACGGCAGTTTCACGTGGTGGCAATGTTAAGACTCAACCTGAGTTAGTAAAAACTATAGAAGAGGGTAAAGACAAGGAATTACCAAAAGAAGAGGTAGCTGAAGAGGTAAAATCTGATAAACTTTATGAAGTAAAGACTCCTATTGTTGGTACCTTTTATCGTGCACCATCCCCTGATGCGGACCCATACGTAAAGGTTGGAGACCATGTTACCCAAGGTAAGCCTTTATGTATTATTGAAGCAATGAAAATTATGAATGTAATTGAGTCTGAAGTATCCGGTACAATAAAAAAGATACTTGTTGAAAATGGTCAACCTGTGGAATATAATCAAACATTATTTATAATTGAGAAAGATTAACATATAGATTCAATTAGTGAAGTGATTAAAAAGGTTTTAATAGCTAATCGTGGAGAAATTGCTTTAAGAATTATAAGAGCATGTAAAGAATTAGGTATTGAAACTGTTGCCATTTATTCCACAGCAGATGAGCTTTCTCTTCATGTTAGATTTGCTGATGAAGCTGTTTGTGTAGGACCTCCACCTTCTTCGGAAAGCTACTTGAAAGCGTCTCAGATTATAAGTGCTGCTATAATCACAAATGCCGATGCTATCCATCCCGGGTATGGTTTTCTTGCTGAGAATCAGGACTTTGCACAGATGTGTATAGATAACGGTTTAATTTTTATAGGACCGAATCCAGAAGTTATTGCTCTTATGGGTGAGAAAGCTCTAGCAAAGGAGGTAGTCAAAAAAGCTGGAGGGCCAGTTATTCCCGGTAGTGATGGTGTTGTTAGAAACTTGAAAGACGCGAAAAAAATTGCTCACGATATAGGGTATCCAGTTTTGCTGAAAGCAAGTGCTGGCGGTGGTGGAAGAGGCATGAGGATTGTCTGGGACGAAGGTGAAATGGATTCAGCTTACAATATGGCAAGTAGTGAAGCCAAAGCTGCCTTTGGTATCCCTGATCTTTATATTGAAAAGTTAATAAGGGGAGCACGGCATATTGAAATACAGATATTGTGTGATCAGTACGGTAATGCGGTGCACCTAGGCGAACGAGAGTGTTCAATTCAGAGAAGACATCAAAAACTAATTGAGGAGTCTCCATCACCGGTTGTGGATGAAGAATTACGCAAAAAAATGGGTGAGACAGCGGTAAAAATTGCAAAGAGTGTAGGATATAAGAGTGCTGGCACAGTTGAGTTCTTACTTGATGAGGATAAGAATTTTTACTTTATGGAGATGAATACAAGAGTTCAGGTTGAGCATCCTGTGACTGAAATGGTTACAGGGGTAGATATAGTAAAGGAACAGTTGAGAATAGCGAGTGGTGAGAGAATCCCAGAATGGTATAGTAATATTAAATCACATGGGCATGCCATAGAATGCAGAATCAATGCAGAGGATCCAGTAAATAATTTTAGGCCATCACCAGGTCATATATTTTCATTTCATGCCCCAGGTGGTCCGGGGACTAGAATGGACACCCATGTCTATGCTGGATATACCATACCACCTCATTATGATTCATTACTTGCAAAGTTAATAACTCACGGAAAAGATAGGGGAGAAGCTATCACACGTATGAAAAGGGCTCTTGAGGAGACTATTTTTGAAGGAATACGTACAACTATTCCATTTCATATGGCAATATTGAAGGATGAAAATTTTATTAAAGGGAATTTTAATATAGAATTTTTAAATAGTTTTAAATTTAAACTGGAAGAAATATTGGAGGAGGTTTAGATAATGAACATACCTAAAAACTTAAAGTATACGAAAGATCACGAATGGGTGCTTATAGAAGATGGTGTTGCGACTATTGGTATTACCGATTACGCTCAAAATGAACTTGGGGATATAGTATATGTAGAATTGCCCGAAGTCGGGAAGCTGGTTACAAAAGGGGATGCTGTGTCGACAATTGAAGCCGTAAAAACAGTTGCTGATGTTTATTCGCCTCTTTCAGGTGAAGTGAATGAAGTAAATGAAACGCTAGCAGATACGGCAGAGATTATTAACAAGGATCCATATGGAGAAGGCTGGATATTTAAATTGAAAATATCTAATAAAGATGAAATAAATGATTTATTAACTGCAGAAGATTATAAAAAATTACTTTGATATGAAATATATTCCAAATACTCCAGAAACTGAGCTGGAAATCCTTAAAGAAATTGGTTACAATTCTTTCGAAGAGTTGATTAGATTTATTCCAGAGAATTTAAAAAAGACCTGCAATATAAACTTGCCTGATGCTCATTCTGAATTAGAGATAGTAAAATTGGTTCAAAATATTGCAAAAAAAAACCTGAATACAGAGAATTATATATCTTTCCTGGGTTGTGGAGTTTATGATCATTATGTCCCAGCTGTAATTGATGATTTAATATCTCGCTCTGAATTCTACACTGCCTATACACCTTATCAGTCAGAAGTGAGTCAGGGTACTTTACAATCAATCTATGAATATCAATCGCTTATATGTGAGTTAATGGGGATGGAGATTTCCAATGCTTCTATGTACGATGGAGCAACAGCTATATCAGAAGCTATATTTATGTCATGTAATATTACAGGGAAAGGGAGGGCGGTTATCTCTTCTCTGCTTAATCCCTTTTATATCGAAGTTATAAAGACCTATGCTGAGGGTCGTGGAATGGAAATATCGTTCTTAGGTGAGGATAATGGATCGACAGATTTTAATGATATTGAAAATATTTCAAGAGATTCTGCTTGCCTTGTTATTCAGAGTCCAAACTATCTTGGTACTATTGAAAAAATAAATGGATTAAAGTCGAAATTGGATAAAAATACGTTACTGATACTGGTTGTTGATCCAATATCGCTTGGAATTTTAAAAAGTCCGGGTGAGCTGGGTGCTGATATTGCAGTGGCAGAAGGGCAAAGCTTAGGTATTCATCAGTCATTCGGAGGACCATTCTTGGGAGTATTGACAGCGAGAAAAGAATTTATCAGATACATGCCTGGAAGAATTGCTGGAGCTACGGAGGATATAAAGGGCAGACGTGCATATACACTGGTATTGCAAACAAGAGAACAGCATATAAGAAGAGAAAAAGCAACATCCAATATTTGTACTAATCAGGCACTTATGGCTTTATCAGCTTGCATATATTTATCATTACTAGGGAAAAGTGGTATTAGGAAAGTTGGCGAGCTTTGCATAAAGAAAAGCCATTATTTATATGATAAAATAATTCAACTCAAGGGTTTTAAATCAGTGTATAACAAACCATTTTTCAAAGAATTTGTAATTTCCACTCCAGCAAAACCAAAAGAAATAATAAAAGCGGCATTGGGGGAGGGATTCTTTGCTGGAGTGGAATTGGAAAAATTTGATAAAAATAGAGAAAATCAAATTCTATTAGCTGTGACTGAAAAAAGAAGCAAAGAGGAGATGGATCAATTTATTTCTTTTCTTAGAAAATTTGAAAGTTGATATGGATGTCTATAATTATTTGTTAAAAGTAAAAGAGCGAAAGGGAGCTGGTTACCTTATACTGGTTGATCCAGACACTAGGAAGGATAGTGATTTAGAAAAATTCGTTAAGCTAATTAATGAAAGTGATGTTGATGCGGTTCTTGTAGGTGGGAGTTTGTTGTTTGATTCAGATTTTCAAGAGTGTGCAAGGATAGTCAAGAGTGCAAGCAATATACCTGTTATCATTTTCCCAGGTTCTGTTAAGCAGATTTCCGGGTATGCTGATGCGATTTTATTTATTTCTCTTATTAGTGGGAGAAATCCCTACTATCTTTTTGGTGAGCATGTGATTGCAGCACCGGTAATTAAACGATTGGGTATTGAGGCAATTTCGACAGGTTATATGCTTATAGAATCAGGTAGAATGACAACTGCAGAATATATGAGTAATACAAAACCATTGCCATCTGACAAACCAGAAATTGCGGCGGCTCATGCCCTAGCTGCCCAGTATATGGGGATGAAAATGATTTATCTTGAAGCTGGAAGTGGTGCTGAAAATTCAGTACCTAACGAGATGGTCGAGATTGTTAGCCGGTATGTGGAAATTCCTGTAATTGTAGGGGGTGGAATAAGAGATCCTGAGACTGCAAAGGAGAAGGTTGAGTCCGGAGCAAGTTTCGTAGTTACTGGCAATGTGCTTAATGATAATTCTAATCTAAGTTTGATAAAAGAATTTGCTGATGCGATTCATGTAAAAGGAAATAAATAATGATTGATAATATGAGAAATGAAATAAAATCACAATTGCTGGATAGCGCTAAAGTGAAAAAACGTTTATCCGTAGAGTATTTAGATGTTATCGAAGAGGCTGCTGTAACATTATTAGATTGCATAAAGTCTGGTCATAAGGTTCTTTTATGTGGTAACGGTGGATCTGCAGCGGATGCTCAACATTTAGCTGCCGAGATGGTGGTTAGATTAAGGTTGGATAGAAAGCCTATCAGGGCTATTTCCCTTACTACCGATACAAGCCTTATTACAGCAATGACAAATGATTATGGGTTCGAAGATCTCTTTGCGAGGCAGGTAGAAGCATTAGGTGATGAAGGAGATGTACTTATTGGAATTACCACAAGCGGTAATTCAGAAAATGTAATAAGAGCTGTCAAGAAGGCAAAACAGATGGGTTTAAAAAGTATAGTTTTGACAGGCAAAGGGGGCGGCAGGATAAATAATCTGGCTGATATTATGATAATTGTGCCATCAAATGATGTACAAAGAATACAGGAATCCCATATAACCATTGGTCATATTTTGTGTGATATAATGGAAAAGGGTCTTTTTGGCTGATATCGAAGATGGACTTATTTAATGCAAAAAGTATTAAAAGAATTTTTAAACTATTTGAAAATTGAAAGAAAGCTTTCTGATAATACAATTTCTTCATATAAAATAGATTTAGAACGATATGTAAAATACCTCAAAGATATAGGAATAAATAGCTTTTCTTTAATTACAACTTTAACAATACAGAATTATTTAAAATTATTATCAGAGATAGGGTTAATGTCTTCAAGTATAGCAAGGAATATCAGTTCTATAAGAACTTTCCACCGTTTTCTTGTGGATGAGGGTGTAACAGATAAAGATCCATCAGAGCTTGTACAGAGTCCAAAGCTCCCTAAGAAGTTACCTACCGTATTAACAATTCAAGAAATTGATCAGATATTTCAGCAAATTGATACATCTACACATATAGGTTTGCGTGATAAGGCGATTATTGAAACTCTCTATTCTACGGGAATAAGGGTATCGGAACTGACAGGTATGAGAACTGGGGACATATTCTGGGAAGAAAATGTGATCAGAATCATTGGTAAGGGTTCAAAAGAGAGATTTGTACCTTTTGGTGAGAAAGCGAAAGTAGATTTACACAGATATATCGAGACAACAAGAAGATTCTATACAAGAAAAAGGGTGAGTAAAGATTATTTATTCTTAAATTTTAGGGGTGAACCATTGACGAGAATTGGAGTCTGGAAGTTGATAAAAAAATATGTGAAAATGGCAGGCATTAAAAAGAAAATTAGCCCTCATGTATTCAGACATTCATTTGCTACCCACCTTATTGAGGGTGGAGCTGACATTAGGGCTGTTCAGGAAATGCTCGGGCATGCAGATATATCGACAACTCAAATATACACTCATCTGGATAGAAAATATTTAATGGAAGTACACAAAAAATATCATCCGAGGTGGTAAGTTATGAATTTACAGGAGATTATACTTTTAATTCCCCCAATATTACTTGCATTGACATTTCATGAGTATATGCATGGCTATGTAGCGTATAAATTAGGTGATCCTACCCCAAAGATGGCTGGAAGGCTAAGTCTTAATCCATTAATACATCTTGATCCGTTGGGAACAATAATGTTATTCATCGTTCGTTTTGGGTGGGCAAGACCAGTTCCAGTTAATCCTTCCTACTTTCGCGATCCAAAAAGAGGAATGTTATATACGTCTCTGGCAGGTCCATCTGCAAATATGGTAATTGCTCTGTTAAGTGGTTTATTCTTGAGAATATTAAGGGGAGGATTTTTGGAATTTCTCCCCGATCAGATTTTAAAGCCTATTGCTATAATGACTATTCTCAGTATTCAAATAAATGTCGCACTGGCGATTTTTAATCTTCTTCCAATACCACCCTTGGATGGTTCAAAAATATTTTTCAGTTTACTACCAAAAAGGTATGAAGAAGTAGCATTTAAATATGAAAGATATGGTTCAATAATTCTATTTGGTATAATTATGATAAGCTGGGGAACGGGTATTTCGATATTTGGTGCTATTATTTATCCTTTTGTTGATTTTTTTACGAGACTATTTGGAGGTATTTAAAATGGTATTAAATCGCCTTTTCCGTCAAAAGGTGAGAGGGTATTTTGAAGGCAGGCGATTTCGTTTCAGACGCATTACCCATGATACCAAGAGAATGACACGACCTATGTGGTGGCTAATTGCTATGGCTTTAATTGTGCTTGCGTTGATATATTATCTCAATAAGATTGCCAGATAGTTTTATGAGTAGGGAGTCCTTCGTACCATGGTTCAGCTTGTTGAGTGTATACCGAATATTAGTGAAGGTAGAGAAAAGGCAGCCATTGATAAAATAGTAAATGCAATAAAATCTGTTAATGGGGTATATGTACTGGATGTCTATTCAGATCAGGACACAAATAGAACAGTAATTACGTTTGTTGGGAATATTGACGGTATTTTTAAGGCTTCATTCGACTGTATAAAAAAGGCAATTGAATTGATTGATATGAGGTTTCACAACGGTATTCATCCTCGGATAGGGGCGGTTGATGTATTTCCTATTGTTCCGATTACCGGGGTGAGTATCAACAAATGTATTGAGGTGAGTCATAGGCTTGCAAAAATGGTTTCTGATGAGTTAGATATACCCGTCTATTTATATGAGAAATCGGCTCAATTTCCACAACGAGTTAAACTGGAAAATATTCGAAGAGGGGGTTATGAAAAATTGGCCGAGAAGATAATAAAACCTGAGTGGTATCCTGATTATGGTAAGCCAGTTTTTGTTCCAAAAAGTGGTGCAATTGTAATGGGTGTAAGGGAACCTCTTATCGCTTATAATATAAATCTTAACACAAAAGATAAAAGGATAGCGGATGAAATTGCTGGTGAGATTAGGGAAAGTGGAAACGCTATAAATCAGTTAGCTGAAGGAAATAAGAGAAGACCTGGTTTATTTAAAAGTGTAAAAGCCATTGGATGGTATAGAGAGGAGCTGGGCATTACCCAGGTTTCAACAAATATTACCGATTATAGGATTGCTCCTCTGCATAAAGTATATCTTGAGGTTGAGAGGAAGGCAAAAGAAAAAGGGGTAGAGTTGTTTGGTTCGGAGATTGTTGGTCTGGTACCAAAGGAAGCTATAATCTCAGCGGGATTATACTTCCTCGGAAAGAGCAATGAGGAGAAAAATAGTATTCAAGAAAAAGAAATAATAAATGCTGCAGTAAAAGGTCTCTGTTTGAATAAGTGGAATATGTTTAAACCTGAGGAAAAAATTCTCGAATATAAAATTGAGAAAATAACTGGTATTAAAATTTAAAGTATAGGGGCATTTTGCCAAATATAAAGATTTTACCTGAGACATTAACAAATAAAATAGCGGCTGGTGAGGTTGTTCAGAGACCTTCATCTGTTGTGAAAGAACTTATAGAAAATTCCATTGATGCTGGTGCTACCGAAATAAATGTTATTATAAAAAATGGTGGCAGGTCACTTATACAGGTTGTTGACAATGGTAGTGGAATGGATAAAGATGATCTACTGCTTGCCTTTGAAAGATATGCTACTAGTAAGATATACACCGAGAAAGATTTATATAATATCAAAACTCTTGGTTTTAGGGGTGAGGCACTTGCAAGTATCGCATCAGTGTCGATGGTAGAAGCAATATCCGGAATAAAAGGTGAAGAAGAAGCTCATAGACTTGAAGTAGTTGGAGGTACCTTTAAAAAGATAGAGCCTTGCCCTAATATAGGTGGTACATCGATAAGTGTTAAAAATTTGTTTTTTAACGTTCCCGCAAGAAGAAAGTTTTTGAAATCCGCCGAGGTTGAGTTCAGACATATCATTGGTATATTTAGAAAATTCACTTTGTCATTTCCTGAATTGATGTTCACTTTGGTTCATAATGAAAGGGAAATTTATATCTTACATGCGGAGAATTTGCTTGATAGAATTGGCAACCTTTTTTCAAAGGATTATGTTGACAATTTAATTGAGGTTAATGATGGAAATGAAGTTTTTTCTATAACAGGTTATATAGGGAATCTAAATTTACTGAGAAATCGTAGAGGGGAACAATTTTGGTTTGTGAATGGAAGATATATTGTTAACAGAACATTGAATAATGCTGTATTGGGTGCTTATTCACCATTGATATCGGGTGAAGAATACCCTTTTTATTGTCTAAAATTATCAATAGAGCCGTTTCAGGTTGATGTTAATGTTCATCCTTCTAAAATGGAAATAAAATTCAAAGATGAGTACAATATTTATAACCAGATAAAAAATATACTTGCTAAGTATGTAAATAAGCTAAGAGAAAAACTTCCAGGTTTTGATTATATCCCTATAACTGATTTTTATAAAAAAGAAAAGGAGATGGGAAAAATCTTAACGAACGGTATTAAGAAAGAATCAGACAGACAGGGGTCTTTTTTGGAGGCTATTCGAAAAAGTACTCCTGACTGGAAAGAGAGGGCACGAAAATTTTCTGAGGTGATAAGAAGAGAGGAGGAGCAGCCAGGGGAAGTTGGAATACCGGTTTTTCAATTTGCAAAAAGGTATATCATTACACAGACTAAAAGTGGTATTATTATAATAGATCAACATGTTGCTCATGAGCGTATACTTTATGAAGAAGCTTATAATTCAATAAAAGAAAAAAACTGGAAATCTCAGCAGCTTCTGTTTCCACAGGTAGTGGAATTAACATATGAGGATTATTCTATTTTACTTGAAATACTTCCATACCTTGAAAAGATAGGTTTTAAATTGAGAGATTTTGGTAAAAATGCTGTGATTGTAGAGGCTGTCCCTGCAGGTATGAGATGGGGTATAGAATCAACTATAATAAAGGAGATAATAGATGGCTATCTCGAGAATAAAAAAGATGAACCAAGTGCAACTAAAAATGTTATTGCTTCTTATTCATGTAAAGCAGCAATCAAATCTGGCGATAAATTGACTGAAGAAGAAATGATAACCCTTGTTAATAAGCTATTTATGACAAACAATCCTTATTTTTGTCCTCATGGTAGACCAATTATAGTAAATTTGACCATTGATGAAATCGATAAAAGATTTGGTAGAAAATAAGATAGTGCCAGTAATTACAGGACCTACTGCAATAGGAAAGACTGACGTTGGTATAGCTATAGCTAAAAAAATTAATGGTGAGATTATCTCGGTTGATTCCCGCCAGATTTACAAAGGTTTAGATATTGGGACTTCGAAACCAACATTAAGGCAACAATCCGAAATCTCACATCATCTTATAGATTTACTTGAGATTGAAGAAAAGATAAGTGCAGGCAGATGTAGAGAGCTTGCCAATGAAGCAATAAAGGGTATTTTTTCCAGAGGCAAAATACCAATATTAGTTGGTGGTGCGGGATTATACATAAAAGCAATTGTAAAAGGACTATTTAAAAGCAGTAGGACTGATCAGTTAATCAGAGAAGAGATAAGACAGGAATTAAAAAAACGCGGTAATATTTATTTGTATAACAAACTTGTGGACATTGATCCTGATTATGCACTGAAAATTCATATAAATGATGCAAAACGTATAACAAGGGCACTGGAACTTTATAAAATGACAGGTAAAAAACCCAGTGAACTTTTTAAGGAGGGATCGGTCACCTTACCGTATAATTTTAGAATATTCATTTTAAATACAAAAAGGGATTATCTATATGATAGGATAAATAAAAGAGTTGATTTAATGATTCAGGAAGGATTAATTGATGAGGTAAGGAGTTTTTTGAAGCAGGGGAAAAGAAGTCATCTTGAATATTTATTAACTCTGGGCTATAAAGAGGTCATTCATTATCTGGATAATAAATGTACGAAAGAGGAGATGATAGAAAATTTGAAAAAGAATACAAGGCAATATGCTAAAAGGCAGTTGACTTGGTTCAGACATCAGCTTGATGGCAAATGGATTGATGTGAAACCAGGAGAAGAGCCTGTGCAGGTGGCTGATAGAATTTTAAAAATTTTAATAGATGCAGAAAACTAATAGATTTTATTATTTTATTAGAATAAATTCTATGATGAAAATGATCATAAGCCGCGGATTCAAAAGGAAAATTATTGAAGCGGAAGAGTGGGATAAGAAATTTTCAAATACCCCACACTTTCGAATTCTTATTAAAAAAGATAACCATAGAAGACAAATTTAATCCACCTTTTAAGGTGGATTTTTTTTAATTGGAGAGAAGATATGAATGAGAGGGTTAAATTAAAAGTAGCCGATGAAAATAGTATAAACAGAACAATTACAAGGCTTACCCATGAGATACTTGAGAAAAATAAAGGTATATACAATCTGGTAATCGTGGGCATAAGGACAAGAGGAGAGTATATTGCAAAGAGGGTTGCCGAGAAAATAGAGAAAATTGAGAACGTTAAAATGCAGATAGGAGTGCTTGATGTGGTGCTTTACCGGGATGATCTAAGATTAAGAACGAAAATACCAAAAGTACAGATAAGCGATATTCCATTCGAAATTGATGATAAGACTGTTGTATTGGTTGATGATGTAATCTATACTGGCAGGACTACACGTGCAGCACTCGATGCTTTAGTTGATTACGGTAGACCTGCGAAGATACAGTTAGCGGTTCTTGTTGATCGTGGTGGTAGGGAGATGCCAATTTGCCCTGATTATATAGGTATGAAGTTACCAGTATCTGTTGGTGAGGAAGTCAGAGTTAAAGTAAAAGAAGTAGACGGTGAAGATGGAGTTTTTATAGTGGAGGTGGTAGATGAGTCTTAGTATAGAGCATTTGTTAGGATTAGATGGTGTGCCAAAGGAAGATATAGAGGCGATACTTGAAACAGCATTTTCATTTAGAGAGGTTCTAGAAAGACCTATAAAAAAGGTGCCCTCACTTCAGGGTAAAACAGTCGTAAATCTATTTTTTGAACCATCAACTAGGACAAGGCTATCCTTTGAAATAGCTGAAAAGAGACTGTCGGCTGATATTATAAACTTTTCGGCAAGTGTGAGCAGTTTGGAAAAGGGTGAAAGTTTAAAAGATACAGTACAGAATATACTAGCCATGAAGGTTGATGGAATAGTAATAAGGCATTCGGACCCTGGTGCCGCAAAACTACTTACAAAATTTGTAGATGCCGCAGTAATAAATGCTGGAGATGGGACTCATGAGCATCCCACACAGGCTTTACTTGATATGATGTCGATAAAGGAAAAGCTGGGTACACTTGAGGATATTAATGTAGCAATAGTTGGAGACATAAAGCACAGTAGAGTTGCTCTTTCGAATATATTTGGATTAAAAACAATGGGAGCCAATGTGTTTTTGTGTGGACCTCCCACGTTTATTCCTGTAGGAGTTGAGACCCTTGGTGTACGTGTTTTAAAGGATATTGATGAGGTTCTGGAAATTGCAGATGTAGTAAATGTTTTGAGAATTCAGAGAGAGAGACAGGGTAGGGGATATATCCCATCTTTGAGGGAATACAGAGCTCGTTTTGGATTGACGAAAGAAAGGCTTGATAAAATAAAAAGGAGGCTTGTCATTATGCATCCTGGTCCTATGAACAGAGGTGTAGAGATAGATTCTGAAGTTGCTGAAAGCGAGCACTCAATTATATTGCATCAAGTTCTGAATGGAGTAGCGGTAAGGATGGCAGTGTTGTTTCTACTACTTGGTGGAAAGAAGGAGTAAAAAAATGAAAATAAAAAAATTAGAAAAGAAGGTTTTATTAAAAAATGGTCTGGTAGTTGATTTTGACAATCGTGATTTTATTAAAAAAGACATTTTAATAATAGATGGAAAAATTAGAGAAATAAAGGAAAGTATCAATGTGGGCGATGATTATAAGGTTTATGATTTGAAAGGATATGTAATATCCCCAGGATTTATAGACGTGCATGTGCATTTTAGAGAGCCGGGTTATGAAAATGCGGAGACGCTTGAGACAGGGTCAAAAGCCGCGCTGGCAGGTGGCTTTTCACATGTTTTTTGTATGCCGAATACAGAGCCTCCGATTGACAATGCGGAGATGGTAAAATATGTTTATGAAAGGTCAGAATCACTCCCTATCAACATTTATCCAATAGCTGCTATAACAAAGGGGAGGAAGGGACAGGAGATAACAGAGATGGCAGAGATTGCCGAGTTTGGTGCAATGGCTTTTTCGGACGATGGTAGTTATGTCCAGAATCCACTGGTTATGAGATTAGCAATGGAATATTCAAAGCTTGTCAATCGACCAATTGTTGATCATGCTGAAGATGAATTGTTAAAAGATAATGGTGTTATGAATGAAAGTGAAGTCTCTACGAGACTAGGACTTAAAGGAAATCCAGCTGTTGCGGAAGAGATTGCAGTTTATAGAGACATAGCTCTGGCTAAATTCACAGGTGCGCATATACATATTGCTCATGTTACAACCGCAAAAGCTGTTGAGTTAATAAGGAAAGCAAAAGCAGAGGGCGTCAAGGTTACAGCGGAGGTTACTCCACATCACTTAGTGTTAACAGAAGACTATATGATTGATTTTGATGCCAATGGGAAAGTGCAACCTCCTCTGAGAAACAAAAAAGATGTGGAAGCGCTTATTGAAGGATTGAAAGATGGTACGATTGATATAATTGCAACTGATCATGCGCCACACCCCATAGAAACCAAAGAAACGACAATAAATGAAGCTTCAAGTGGTATGATAGGGCTTGAATCTGCATTTGGATTACTCGTTACGCACCTTGTGCATGAACGAAAGATTCCATTGATAGATATACTTGAAAAAATTACGATTAATCCAATGAAAATTTTTAATATACCAGCATCTGGTATTGAAGTGGGCAAAGAAGCCAACGTAACCATATTTGATTCCGATGAGTGGTGGATATTCAAAAGGGAAAATATTTATTCAAAATCATATAACACTCCCTTTATCGGTTGTGAATTGTTAGGTAAAGTAAAGCATGTAATAAACAAGAATTTTATCTCAATTATGGATAATGAATAATAGTTTTCTGAGTTATCTTTTATTTTTTTAATATTTAACTAATATAACTTCTGGTTTAATTACCTTAGGTTTAATTCAAGAAATAGTTGAATAGAGGCCTATTTACAAAAAGTTTACATAAAATTTACTCTTATTTAATACTCATTTTGTTAAATACGATGTAATTTCACAGTTCTGATGAAAAATGAGAGGAAGTTATGAAAAAACTGATTATAGTTACAATTTTAATCTTATCAGTCTTTTTTAGAGCAAATCCTGCCGATCTTATAGGAGCAGGAGCCACATTTCCATATCTATTGTATTCGAAAATGTTCAGTGAATATAAGAAGCAATATGGAATAAAAGTCAATTACCAGGCAATTGGTTCTGGAGGGGGCGTAAGGCAGATAAGGGAAAAGACTGTTGATTTTGGTGCTTCAGATGCGTTTTTGAGTGATGAAGAAATGAAAATGTTTTCCGATGAGGTAGTCCACATCCCTATATGTGCTGGTGCTGTAGTGATTACCTATAATCTACCTGGGAATCCAGAGTTAAAACTTTCCCAGGATGTTATAGCGGATATATTTCTTGGAAAGATAACAAAATGGAATGATCCGAAGATACAAAAGTTGAATCCAGAGGTTAAGTTGCCCAATCTAAAGGTTTTAGTTGTGCACAGGTCTGATGGTAGTGGTACGACATATATTTTTAGCGATTATCTAAGTAAGATTAGTAAGGAGTGGAAAAAGAAAGTCGGTGCCGGTAAGTCTTTGCGATGGCCTGTTGGGGTTGGAGCAAAAGGTAATTCTGGTGTTACAGGGATGATAAAACAAATCCCTGGTACTATAGGCTATGTAGAGTTTGCTTATGCTTTACAGAATCGGTTGCCGATAGCACTTATTAAAAATAAAAGTGGCAAATTCATAAAACCCTCTATTGAAACAGTAAAATTATCTGCGGAAACTAAGCTACCAGATGATATGAGAGTATCCCTTACAGATACAGATGCACCTGAAGGATATCCTATCACCGGCTTTACATGGTTAATTGTCTACAAAGAATTAAAGAATGGTGGTTTAACATATGAAAAAGCGAAAGAGCTGATAAATCTTCTCTGGTGGATGGTCCATGATGGACAAAAGTATACAGTAAATTTACATTATGCTCCTCTTTCTGATTTAGCTCAAAAAAAAGCAGAAATTATACTAAGGTCAATAACTTATGAGGGTAAAAAATTACTTGACTAAGATTAGCAGGATTAGATGAATATCGATAAAATTTTCAAAGCTGGATTATTTTTGGCTGGTTTTATAACGATGCTACTGATTATTGCTTCTTTTATATCTCTATTGATTGAAAGTATACCTGCTATAAAAGCCTTTGGGATAAGATTTTTAACCTCATCGACCTGGGATCCAGTTTTAGAAGAATTTGGATTTTTACCATTTTTTATCGGGACGTTATTAACATCCATTATGGCACTTCTGATATCTATTCCCTTTTCTCTTGCTGTATCTCTTTTTCTTAGTGAGTATTTTAAATCAGGGATAATAAGTAAAATATTGAATTATGCAACCGACTTGCTTTCTGGAATACCATCGGTAATATATGGATTCTGGGGTCTATTTGTGCTGATGCCTGTCGTTAGATATATTGAAATGAAATTGGGGATAATTCCATACGGAGTTGGAATATTAACTGCTTCATTAATCCTATCAATTATGATAATTCCTTTCTCTTCTTCTGTGGCAAGAGAGGTTATAAGGCTTGTTCCTAGTGATATAAAAGAAGCTGCATATTCTATGGGAGCGACCCATTTTGAAGTTATAAGAAAAATTATCCTTCCCTATTCAAAATCTGGTATATTTGCCGGTATAATGCTTGCATTTGGCAGGGCTCTTGGTGAAACAATGGCGGTTACTATGGTTATTGGGAATGCAAATAGAATTCCCAAATCTCTTTTTGAACCAGGGAATACTCTTGCTTCGGTAATTGCTAATGAATTTGCTGAAGCTTCCAGCGATATTCATCTTAGTGCATTAATAGAGCTTGGTTTACTTCTTTTCATTGTTACTCTTATTATAAATTTTGCCGGGAGTCTTGTAATTAAGAGGTTTGAAATTGAAAAATAATATAGGGAAAAGAATATTTTTAAACCATTTGTTTAAGGTGCTGATAATATCTCTATCTCTATTTACAATTATCCCATTATTTTTAATTCTATATCACATAGTAAAAAACGGCATAAGTGTTATTGATTTTGAATTTTTTATAAGATTGCCCAAACCACCAGGAGAGGAAGGCGGGGGAATTTTACATTCACTTGTTGGGACTTTAATCCTTGTTATAATAGCTTTCATTATTGCTACTCCATTGGGGATATTTACCGGTGTTTTTCTGGCTGAAGTTAAAGACAGGTTTAGTAACAATTTAAGATTTTTAATAAATATAATACAGGGAATCCCATCGATTGTGATAGGAATCCTCGTTTACATCTGGATTGTTATTCCAATGGGTGGTTTTAGTGCATTTGCAGGTGGTGTCGCATTAGCGATTATGATGCTGCCAGTGGTAATTAAATCAACAGAAGAAACTATAAAGATGATTCCTGATACATTGAAGGAGGCCTCCTATTCTCTTGGAGTTAACTATACACGGACAATATTAAAAGTGGTAATTCCCTCGGGATTTGGTGGTATAGCCTCTGGATTAATTGTAGCTATATCAAGAGTTGCTGGTGAAACCGCTCCGCTTTTGTTCACTGCCTTTGGTAGTTCATTTTTGAATGTTAATCCTTTTAAACCTATTGATGCATTGCCCTTGCTTGTATTTAACTATGCAATGAGCCTTTATGAAAGCTGGCATCGCATCGCCTGGGGAGCATCTTTTGTATTACTGGTATTTGTTTTAATTCTTAATGTTCTTGTAAAAATTGCAGGAGCGAAATGGAGAACACGGTTTTAAGGATTGAAAATCTCTTTGCTGGTTATAATGATAGTGGATGGATATTGAAAGATATTAATCTATCAATCTATAAGAATAGGGTTACAACTATTATGGGACCTTCGGGGTGTGGCAAGACAACACTGATAAGGTGTATAAACCGCATGCACGAACTGACTGATGGAGCAATGGCAAAGGGTGAAATTTATCTGGATAATGAAAATATTTTTGAGATAAATCCTATACTTCTTAGAAGAAGAATCGGGATGGTGTTCCAAAGACCAAATCCATTTCCTACTATGAGCATATATGATAATGTTATTTCGGGCTATATTCTGAATGGGTTAAAACTTTCCAAGAGAGAAAAAGATGAAATTGTGGAGGATGCTTTAAGGAAGGCATTTCTATGGGATGAGGTAAAGGATGTGCTTCATAGAAAAGGGACTTTTTTATCTGGTGGACAGCAGCAGAGATTATGTATAGCGAGAGCGCTTGCTATGAAACCTGAGATAATCCTTCTTGATGAACCAACTTCTGCACTTGATCCAAAAGCTACGGCAATGATTGAGGAGTTGATTGTGGATTTAAAAAATAATGTGACAGTGTTGTTGGTAACTCATAACATAGCCCAAGCAGCAAGGGTTTCCGATTATACAGCCTTTTTATATCTTGGAAACCTTATAGAGTATGGAGAGACCCAGAAACTATTCACTGTACCGAAGGATAAAAGAACAGAAGAATATTTAACTGGAAAATTTGGTTAATAGAGGTTATTTTTGTATTTGCGAGAGATGATATGGTTAATAAAGAATTAAATTTATTAATAGAAGAAATTATTGAATATTCCCACCTTATAATAGATATGGTGGAAGGTAGTGTGAAGGGGCTCGTTGAAAAAAATAGAGATATTTTAACAAAAGTAATTGATGATATGGAGAGTCGAGCGAATGCATATGAAATAGAAATAGACAGAAATTGTGCTGAATTTATTGTCAAGTATCAACCTCGAGCTATCGATCTCAGAACGGTTTTAATGATTCTCAAAATGAATAATGATCTTGAAAGAATGGGAGACCATGCTGTAAATGCCAGTGAGAGTGCACTGTTTTTGATCCAAAGACCTGAAGTGAAACCTCTGATAGATATTCCAAGGATGGCTGAGATTTCGGTTAAGATGCTGAAAGATGCAGTTAAAGCATTTGTTAACGGAGATATAGGGCTTGCTAAGACTGTATGTGAACGAGATGATATTGTAGATAATTTGGCTGATCAGGTCTTAAGGGAGCTATTGACTTACATGGCTTCAGATCCTTCTACTATTGAGAGATCCCTTCATTTGTTGCGTGTTTCCAGTAATCTTGAAAGAATTGCTGATCTATCGACAAATATTTCAGAGGATGTTGTTTTTATTGTCTCGGGAAAAGTAATTAAACATCACGAAAGTGAAATAGAATAGATATATTTATTTTTTCTATCTTGGACTTTTATGAAATCACTTTCCTCTTATATCTTGTGATAGACTGATTAAAATTTTATATTTTAACAAATATATGTGAGGGAATTATGGATGTAAGAAAATTGTGTGCTGCCGCTTTGATAGTGATAATAGTTTTTCTTAATGCCTGTAATGTTGGTAATAGAAATATCGAAATGATTAAAAATGGCGTAGTTGTTAAAATCGATAGTCTCAATATAAAAATACAGTTTTATTCAGATAATATAGTAAGGGTTGTGAAATGGTTTCCATCGGGAACTGATAAGAAATTGAGTCTATCAGTGGTTGTTACCAGAATCCCCCGCGTTAAATATCGAATGGAAAAAGATAGTGAAAAAATATCCATTGAAACATCAGCAATGACGTTGAAAATTAATAGAAAAAATGGTAGTATCGTTTACGGTAATAATGATGGGAAGACCATTTTAGCTGAGTTCGGGCGTCCTGTATTTGAGCCATTCAAAGATCAATACGAGAATTCATTTCATATTTCACAGAAGTTTATTCTTAACGATGCCGATGGTATATATGGTCTTGGCCAGCATCAGTATGGTTACATGAATTATAGAGGTAAAAAGGTGGTCTTGGTTCAGTCAAATACAGATGCTGTTAATCCGTTTCTAATATCCACTGGAAATTTTGGGATGTTATGGGATAATTATAGTAAGACCATTTTTGAAGATAAGGAGCAATACATGCAAATGTGGTCTGATGTTGGAGATAATATAGATTATTATTTCATTTGCGGCAAAAGTATGGACGATGTGATAAAAGGCTATAGATACCTGACTGGAGATGCTCCTCTTTATGGTAAGTGGGTTTATGGTTATTGGCAGAGTAAAGAACATTATGATACTCAAGAAGAAATACTCAGTGTAGCGAGGAAGTATCGTAAGTTAAAGATACCAATTGATAACATAATACAGGATTGGAGATACTGGGGGGATAATGACAAATGGAGCGGTATGGTTTTTGATCCTGTTCGATATCCCGATCCCGATACTATGGTAAGGGAGCTTCATGATTTGAATTTTCATCTTATGATTTCCATTTGGCCCGGATTGGGACAAAACACTGAAATATATAAAGAAATGAAGAAGTATGGATATTTATATGATATTGTTGGATGGGCAAACTTCAAGTATTATGACGCCTTCAACCCAGCTGCCAATGATATTTACTGGAAGTATTTGAAAAAAGGGTTATACGATAAGGGAATTGATGCATTCTGGATTGATTCCACAGAGCCAGATATTGTGAATGCTACAACAAAAGAATCACAGGAATATGAAATGAAGAAAGTTGGAAAATGTTATCTTGGTTCATGGGCGAGATACCTGAATGCTTATTCGCTTGTAATGATGGACGCATTATATAAAAAGCTTAGAAATGTAACAGACAGAAAGAGAGTTTATCTATTAACTCGATCTGCATTTGCAGGACAGCAGCGAACAGCTGCTACTACCTGGTCCGGTGATATAGGAGCGAGCTGGGATATTTACAGGAAGCAGATCTCAGCTGGATTGAATTTTTGCATGTCAGGGATTCCTTATTGGACTTTTGATATAGGAGCTTTTGTCATTGGTGCTTATGGGGGTGTATTTATCAATGGAGGGAAAGATCCTTCATATCAGGAGTTATATACCAGGATGTTTCAATTTGGTGCATTTTGTCCAATATTTCGTGCTCACGGTTCTGAGACACCCAGAGAGATATGGGAATTTGGAGAGTTTACAGATATACTAATAAAATTTGTCAATCTAAGATATCGCTTACTTCCATATATTTATTCCCTTGCATGGAAAGTTACATCTGAAGGGTATACCTATATGAGGGGCTTGGCAATGGATTTTCCTGATGACCTTGATACCTATGATATTGATGATGAATATATGTTTGGCCCGTCGATGCTTATCTGCCCTGTTACAACTTATATGTATTATAAACCACCAGAACATAGTATCCTAATAACACCTGAACATTTTATGACTAAGGATGGTGAGCGAGGAGTGCTTGCTAAATATTTTATTGATTCCGATTTTAAAATCCAATCGCATACTCAGATAGAACCTTGCATTAACCATATGTGGTATACAGGAAGGCCAGAATATATGACCGATTCCGCTTTTTCTGTAATATGGGAAGGATACCTAATTCCCAATGAGACAGGTAAACATCAATTTCACTTGATTAGCTATGACTATAAGAACATTTATATCAATGGAAGAAAATTGGATTATGTTTATACAAGTGTAGAGCAGTATACAGAACCGATTTTTCTCAAATCAGGTAAAAAATATGATTTTCGATTAGAACTACAGAATAGATCTACGGGTGCAGCGAAAATGAAACTTTATTGGAAAACACCAAGTATATTCACTCGTGAGAAGCAAAATGTAGAGCGGTTTAAGATTCGAAATGTGTACTTACCACGGAGTAATCTATGGTATGATTTCTGGACAGGCAATGTTTATCAGGGTGGTCAGATGATTGTTGCCGAAGCTCCTATTGACAAAATACCGATATATATAAAAGCTGGCTCTATTTTGCCTATGGGACCATTTATTGAATTTGCTGACCAAAAACCTGCTGATCCAATTGAAATTAGAATTTATCCTGGTAAAGACAGTAGATTTACATTATATGAAGATGAAGGCGATGGGTACAATTATGAAATGGGTATATATTCGACGATAGATTTTATATGGGATGATGAAAATAAAACATTAACAATCGATAAAAGGAAAGGTAGCTACCCTGGAATGCTTAAAGAGAGAACATTCAATGTAGTTATTGTGGTACCGGGTAAAGGTGTAGGTGTCGAAGAGACAAAAAACCCAACAAAAACTATAAAATATAAAGGGAAAAGATTGATTGTGAGATTTTAATAGTTAATATGAATTTTATTTCAATGTCGAATCTATTGAATGACGGGGATTATGAAATCTCAGAAAAAAATTGCTTTTTTATATTTGTGCATTTAAAATTAATTTATAGATAGTATAATTCTAAGATATGATAAAGAATAAGACATGGGATTAATTTTAGAGAAAAAATATATAGATGAAAGTTGGGATTTTGAAGATGCGAATACAAAAACTCTAACCCATTGTTTTCATAACTATCCTGCAATGATGATTCCTCAGGTTGCAGCAAGACTTATAGAAAAATATGGGAGAAATGCAGATCTATTATTTGATCCTTATTGTGGTACAGGAACATCATTGGTAGAGGCAAATATGAGAAATATTAATGCTATTGGAACAGATTTAAATCCACTTGCTCGTTTAATTGCTAAAGCCAAAACCACTCCAATAAGTATTGAAATACTCGATCTATACCTGAAGGACTTTTATGATTTGATTTTCAATTTACGATTTGGAATAAAAAAATATACTCACTTTGACATACCTGTATTTGATAATATCGATTATTGGTTTACCGATGATGTTCAAAAGAAATTAGCAATTTTAAAACATTATATTGATAACATAGATAACGAACCTATAAAAAACTTTTTTTTGGTAGCTTTTAGTGAAACTGTTAGGGAAAGTTCTTTAACCAGAAATGGTGAATTCAAACTTTATAGAATTGCAGAAAAGGATATCAAAACCTTTAATCCCGATGTATATGGAATTATGGAGAGTAAACTATCTAGAAATAGGAAAGGTTTAATTGAGTTTTTGAATAATAAGCAAAATAATTCTACTTCACAAATTTGTTGTTTTAATACAGTTTACAATATTCCCGAAGAAATATTGCCAAACGATTCTGTAGATATAGTTGTAACATCGCCTCCTTATGGAGATTCTCGAACAACAGTTGCTTATGGTCAGTTTTCTAGGTTGGCCAATCAATGGTTAGGTTTTGAAACAGCTTCAAAATTAGATAACGAATTGATGGGAGGTAAAAAACCCAAAGAAATAGGAAAATTTGGAATTAAAATCATTGATGAAACAATAGAGCAAGTTGGTAACAAAGATGAAAAAAGAGTAAAAGATGTTTATTCTTTTTATAAGGATTATTTGGCTTCTATAAATAACATTTCCAAGGTAATAAAAAAGAATGGATTTGCATGTTTTGTGGTTGGAAACCGAAGAGTCAAATCTATAACTTTGCCCACAGATGAAATAACATCTGAAATTTTTAAAATTAATGGATTTCACCATATTGAAACAATAATTAGAAGGATTCCTAATAAAAGAATGCCATTAAAAAATAGCCCAACGAATATAAAAGGAGAAAAGGATTCTACAATGAATTATGAATATATTGTTGTTATGCAAAAGGTCGAAAATTAAAAAAGGTACTTGTATATGAATTTGAAAGAATTAACTAATAGATTGCAAAATATAAGTGATATGGGATATATAAGAGCTTTAAGAAGAGGGAGCACAGGAATCGGTTATACTTTTGAGTCACTGTTTGGATTAGAGGAGACAAATATTCCAATTCCTGATATAGGAGGAAGGGTTGAAATAAAAACGACTCGCAAAGATAGTTCGTCGCTTGTTACGCTTTTTACCTTTAATAGAGGTGTTTGGTTAAGGAAACAAAAAGAAATTATAGAACAATTTGGTTATGAGGATAAAAACGGAAGGAAAGCTTTAAAATCAACAATATTTTTTAATAGACCAAATTCTTTGGGATTAATTATAGAAATTGACGAAAGTAAAAAAGTAATAAGACTATTGTCTTCCAATGATATTTTGTTGGCAGAATGGGATATCTATGTTGTAGTCGGAGTTTTTTCTTCAAAATTAAGTCGATTATTGTTTGTTCTAGCTGATAGGCGTGCTGTTCAAGGTCATGAGGAGTTTCACTTTAATGAAGCCTACCTTTTAACAGAACCAAATCCAAGAAACTTTATAGATGCCATTAAAAATTCACTTGTTGGGATTGATTTAAGAATGCATTTGAAAGAAAATGAAACGGTTAGAAATAGAGGAACGGGTTTTAGAATAAGAGAAAAGGATATTTATGAGCTTTATGGGAATAGACGTAGATTGTTGTAACTTGATTTAATTTGATTTTTGATGTTCAATATTTAATCAAGGTTATTAATCTTCATCTTTAGTAATGTAAATTTAATTTTACCTGATAAGAGAATATATAAGAATAAATAAGATAGATTTAAAATTACCTCCTAATTTGCTAAAAAAATCTTGATTATGACCTCGAGTAATTGTAAGTTTTTTGGCTTTTTAATTATTAAGGTGAATGATATATGAGTAAGAAAATGTTTAAAACATATTTTCCAAAAAGGGATGATATAAAGCGCGAATGGGTGTTAGTAGATGCCGAGGGTAAAAGCCTTGGTAGGTTGGCGAGTAAAATAGCAAGTATTTTAAGAGGTAAGAATAAGCCTTATTTTAGCCCACATCTTGATACAGGTGATTTTGTAGTAGTGATTAATGCAGATAAAGTGAGATTGACAGGTAAAAAAGCTAGTCAGAAAACCTACTTTAAGCATTCAGGATATCTTGGTGGGTGGAGGCAGATCCCTTTTAAAGAGATGTTAGCCAAGCATCCAGAGAGAATAATAAAACATGCTGTTTGGGGGATGTTACCAAAAAATAGATTGGGAAGGAAAATTTTTAAGAAATTAAAGGTTTATTCTGGAACTGAGCATCCCCACCAGGCTCAAAAACCCCAAGAAATAGAAATAGAAGGGTAATATCTAATGTCTGTTGAGGAATATGTAGCTACAGGTAGAAGAAAAACATCTGTCGCAAGGCTTAGAATGAAGCCAGGAAGCGGTAAATTTATTGTAAATGGAAAGCCTGTGGAAGAATATTTTACCCGTGTAGATCATAGAAGTAGGGTTATACAGCCATTCAAGGTTACAAATTTGTTTGGAAAGTTTGACGTCAGGGTAAAGGTTAGTGGTGGTGGTATAACAGGACAAACTGATGCTGTAAGGCATGCTGTTGCAAGAGCACTTGAGAAATATGATCCGGAATTGAGGAAGATATTGAAACCTGCTGGTTTATTATCAAGGGATCCAAGAGTAAAAGAGAGAAAGAAGTACGGTTTAAGAGGTGCAAGGCGTGCATTTCAGTTTTCTAAACGATAATATTTTAAATTAGGGTTTGTGTATGGCAGAGATAACATTTGAAACGTTATGGAAAGCTGGAGCGCATTTTGGGCATCTAAAGAGTAAATGGAATCCCAAAATGCGGGATTATATATTTGCAGAGAAAAATAAGATACATATAATTGATCTAAAGAAAACCCAGAAGTGTCTTGAGGATGCGTTGAGATTTATTCGGGAAACGGTAAGAAATGGTGGGACTGTTCTATTTGTGGGTACAAAAAAGCAAGCAAAGGAAGTTGTTCAAAAAGAAGCTGATAGATGTGGAATGTTTTATGTAGTCGAAAGGTGGCTTGGTGGTACTCTCACGAATTTCCAAACGATAAAAAAAAGTATAAAGAGGCTGCAGGAGCTTGAAGAGCTTAAAAAGACTGGTTACGGTGAATCTTATACTAAAAAAGAGAGATTGATGCTGGAAAGGGAGAGGGAAAAATTAGCTATCTTGCATCGTGGTATCCGTGATATGAAATTTTTACCAGACGTGCTGGTTGTTGTAGATGAAGCCCATGAGAGAACCGCGGTTTTAGAAGCAAATAGACTTGCTATTCCAGTAGTTGCGATTGTAGATACCAATGGGGATCCTACATTAGTGGATTATCCCATTCCAGCGAATGACGATTCAATACAAACTATACAGTTAATGGTAGGCAAGATTGCCGATGCTATAATAGAAGCAAAAGGCTCAAGTTTTGTAGATGAAGGACAAACAAAAGAAAGTGTCCACGAAGAGAGTGTAGAAAAACAGGAGCAGGCACAGGGGATGGAAGATGAAAATTGATGTTGAATTAGTGAAAAAGCTTCGTGATATGACAGGCAGTGGAGTAATGGACTGCAAAGGGGCTTTGAAAGAAGCTGATGGTGATATAGAAAAAGCTGTAGAAATTCTGCGCAAAAAAGGAATAGCAAAAGCGGAGAAGAAAGCAGGGAGAGAAGTGAAGGAAGGTCTTATCTGGTCATACATTCATCCCGGTAATAAGATAGGAGTTTTGGTGGAAGTTAACTGTGAGACAGATTTTGTTGCTAGGACAGATGATTTTAAGAATTTCACAAAAGATATAGCAATGCAAATTGCGGCGACAAATCCTCTTGCTATTACAAGGGAAGATATTGATCCAAAAATCATTGAAAAAGAGAAGGAAATCTATGCTGAGCAAGCAAAAGCTCAGGGTAAGCCTGAAGCTGTTATAGAAAAAATAGTTGAGGGAAGACTGGAAAAATATTTTCAGGAAGCTTGTTTAATGGAGCAGCCTTTTGTAAAAGACCCTCAGAAGACAATAAAAGATTACCTGACGGAAATGGTAGCAAAGCTTGGCGAGAATATAGTCATATCAAGGTTTGTAAGATTCCAGCTTGGCGTTTACGAATAATATAAATTAAAAAAATAATGACAAAACCAATTTTTAAGCGTGTAATATTGAAATTCTCTGGTGAAGCGCTTGGTGGTAAAAAACATAACGGTATTGATCCTGAGATTACAGAATATATTGTTGAAGAGATAAAGTCAATAAAGGAGTTGGGGACGAAGGTTGGTATAGTTGTTGGTGGTGGGAATTTCATACGTGGTGTAAATTCCGAAGGTACAGGGCTTTTAAGAATTACTGCAGACTATATGGGAATGATGGCTACCATAATGAATGCCCTTGCACTCAGAGATTTTTTCAGGAAAAAGGGGATAGAAGCTGTAGTTACATCCGCTATAAATGTTGAAAATGTTACAGTTCCTCTTTTTATAGATAAGTTGAATGTGGAATTGGATAAAGGGAAAGTCTTAATTTTTGCTGGTGGTACAGGTAGGCCTTTTGTTAGTACTGATACAGCGGCAGCTATACGGGCATGTGAGTTTTCGGCTGATGCAATAATAAAAGGCACAAAAGTTGACGGTATTTATGATAAAGATCCCGAAGTTTATCCTGATGCGACATTTATACAGGATATTACATTTAATGATGTTCTTAAAAAAGGTTTAAATGTTATGGATATGACAGCTTTTGCAATGTGTCAGACGTATAACATTCCTGTTATTATTTATAATATGAATAAAAGAGGTTATTTAAAAAGAATAATAACTGGTGAGAAGCTTGGTAGTATAATTCATGGGGTATAAATATGCTGGATGAGATATTAAAAGATGCCGAAGAAAGAATGAAAAAAAGTGTTGAGAATACCAGACATGAGCTTTTAACAATTAGGACAGGTAGAGCTACTCCTACTCTATTAGATGGAATAAAAGTTGAGTATTATGGCTCTATGGTACCTTTAAGGCAAATAGCAAATGTTGTGACTCCTGAAGCGAGGTTAATAGTTGTAAATCCCTTTGATAGGTCGGCACTGGCGTCTATTGAGAAAGCCATTATTCAGGCAAATCTTGGATTAAATCCAATGAATGATGGTAATGTTATTCGGATACCTATACCTCCTCTGACTGAGGAAAGAAGGAAAGAACTGGTAAAAATCGTTCATAAGCTTGCGGAGGATGGAAGAGTTGCAATTAGAAATATAAGAAGAGATGCAAATGATATGATTAAGGAACTGAAAACAAACCATGAAATATCCGAGGATGAGGCAGAGCTCTATCTTGAAAAAGTACAGAAATTGACTGATAAATATATAGAAGAGATAAATTCAATGTTAAAGAGCAAAGAAAAAGAACTTATGGAAAATTAAAATTTTATTTATAGATATAAATTTTATAATAATTCCCTTTTCGTGTGTATTTTTTATTAGCATTTTGACCATCCGCACATGGGACATGTCAGGCATCCGCTTTCGTGATAAACGGTAGTGCCACACTCTGGACATGTAGTTATTAATTTTTTGTTATCTGTATTACTGGAATGATCGTCGCCAATCTTTGCATCGAGCTGTTGCAATTCTATTGGACTATTATGTAGTTCAATACCATTCTTCCCATTTCCACTTACATTTTTATTCTGTTTTTCTTTTTCATTAATATACCATTCAAGGGATTTGGCAATGGCATCGGGTGTTGAAAGTATAACTTCGCCGTTTTCCCATACGGGACTTGGCCCACCAATACCTTTCAACTGCTTTATAATATCTTTTACATCAATTCCTGATCTCAGAGCAAGGGAAATTAATCTTCCGATTGCCTCAGATTCTTCCTGAGCCTGGCTTCCTGCCTTACCTATATTTGTAAAGACCTCACATAATCCGTATTCATCTTCATTTATTGTTATATACAAGTTACCTGAGCCAGTTTTTACCCTTTTTGTTATTCCCTTTGTTACGGTAGGTCTTGTCCGGGGATGAATCTTATGGGGTTTAGATGATTCTTTTTTATGTTCTTTTTTCTTGCCGATATATAATACCTGCTGATCCTTGCTTCCATCTCTATAAATGGTTATACCCTTACAGCCAAGTTCATAAGCAAGCATGTATGCTTTTTTTACATCTTCTACCGATGATTCTTTTCTGAAATTACATGTCTTGCTTACGGCATTATCTGTGTATTTCTGGAAAGCAGCCTGCATTCTGACGTGCCATTCTGGGGAAATATCATGGGCGGTTACAAATACCTCTTTAATCCATTTGGGTATCTCAGGTATATTCTGTATCGATCCTTTTTTTTCTATTCTTTCCATGAGTTCGCTTGTATATATGTTTTCTTCGCGGCATGCTTCCTCAAAATATGGATTTATATAGAGAAGATTGGTCCCATTCATTACACTTTTAGTATAAACAAGTGAGAATAAAGGTTCTATGCCGCTTGAACATTCTGCGATCATAGAAATAGTACCTGTTGGGGCAATTGTTGTAACGGTAGCATTTCTTAATTTTGGACCGTCAGGATAAAAAATGCTCTCTTTCCATTCAGGAAATGTTCCTCTTTCTTTTGCTAAATCAATGCTTTTTAACTTTGCTACCTCACTGATGAATTTCATTACTTTTTCTGCAATTTCGAGCGATTTGTCTGAATTATACGGTATACGTAATTTTATAAGCATATCAGCGAAACCCATTATTCCGAGACCAATTTTTCTTGTTTTTTTAACCATTTCTTCAATTTTCTTTATAGGAAATTTGTTGATATCTATGACATTATCAAGGAAATGCACTGCTTTTTCTACCACTTCTGCCAGTCTATCAAAGTCTATACTATCATTAACAACAAAATTAGCGAGGTTAATTGAACCAAGATTGCATGATTCATATGGCAACAGGGGTTGTTCGCCACATGGGTTTGTTGCTTCTATCTGACCCAACTTTGGAGTAGGGTTGTGTTCATTTATCTTGTCAATAAAAATAATACCAGGGTCTCCACACTTCCAGGCATTTTCTGTAATTAAATTAAAAACTTCTCTTGCATTTAATTTACCTGATACTTTACCATCCTTTGGGTTAATTAGCTCGTAATCTTCTCCCTTTTTGACTTTTTCCATAAATTCATTTGTTACAGCAACTGATATATTGAAATTGCTAAGCTCATTTGGGTCAAGTTTGCAGTTAATAAATTCGATAATATCAGGATGGTCGACCCTTAAAATGCCCATATTGGCTCCGCGCCTTGTGCCACCCTGCTTTACAGCTTCTGTTGCTGAGTTATAAACTTTCATAAAAGAGACTGGACCACTTGCTACTCCATTTGTAGACCTTACTATACTATTTTTTGGTCTTATTCTTGAAAAAGAAAATCCTGTTCCACCACCACTTTTGTGAATAAGTGCAGTATCTTTCAACGTCTGAAATATTGATTCCATTGAATCTTCTATTGGCAATACAAAACAGGCAGCAAGTTGACCGAGCTCTCTTCCAGCATTCATTAAGGTTGGAGAGTTTGGCATGAAGTCTTTATTTGCCATTAAGTTGTAAAAATCAATGATTGTCTTTTTTACTTCATCTTTGGAAGCATTGTATAGAAAATCTACTTTACCGATCGTGCTCGCTACTCGCCACAGCATATCCTCAGGTGTTTCGATGATATTACCGTTACTATCCTTTTTAAGATATCGGCGCTGAAGCACTTCCATTGCATTCCTTGAAAAATGAGGTTCTAACAGAGTTCCATTACCATAGAATTCATTTCTATCTATCGTAATTTCAGTTAACTCTCCCATTGACATTTCCCCCATTATTGTTTCCCTATTTTTACCCACACCATACTAAAAATAATATAGAAATAAAATTACCAATTTGCAATACAATATTATACAATATTTTGTATTTGAACTAATAAAGATAACAATTACTTGTATTTTTTAAGTATTCGATTAGCTTATCTAAATTAGTTAAAAATGGTCTTAGAACAATGTGCTTAAAATGATTTTTAATATTTTTTATCATTTCTTAAATTTATTATAATGATTTTTGATAAGCGGGTGTAGTTCAGTGGTAGAACACCAGCTTCCCAAGCTGGATACGAGGGTTCGATTCCCTTCACCCGCTCGATTTTCCCTCTTTGTAATTTTAAAACAAAATTAAAGTATGAATTAAATGGTTAAAATATTAAAGATTGAAATGGATAGCATTGCAATGAAAGTTGGAATTTTACCGGGTGATTTCCTTGTTTCCATAAATGGACACGAGATAAATGATTTAATAGACCTGAAGTACTACGTTGCTGATGAAACAATTAATGTGAGGACAAAACGGGATGGGCAATTTATTGATTATGAAATAGAGAAGGATTATGATGATGAGCTCGGTATAGTTATTGAAGATTTTGAAGTTAGATCATGTAATAATAATTGTATTTTCTGTTTCGCAATGCAAAATCCTCCTGGCCTTAGAAAAGCATTATATTTTAAGGATGAGGATTATAGACTTTCCTTTTTATATGGTAATTATATAACGATGACAAATCTTGAAGAATCTGATCTTGAACGCATAGTGCGTATGAGATTATCTCCATTATATATTTCAGTACATGCAACAGATAAGAATCTGAGGAAAAAGATTTTTCAACGGGACAGTGATGATTATCTTTTTGATAAATTGGACTATTTAATGCGAGGCGAGATAGAGCTTCATGCTCAAATTGTTTTAATGCCAGGGATAAATGATGGAGAAGCCTTAGAGAAAACAATTTCTGATTTATATCATTATAAAAGTTCAATCAAATCAGTGGCTATAGTTCCAGTGGGACTGACTAAATTTAGAAAAAACAGATACAAACTGACACCTGTTGACTCTGAATACGCAAGGAAGCTAATAAGGTGTTCAAAAAATTGGACAAAAAATTATTTTAATTCGGAGGGGAATAAATTTGTCTACTTATCAGATGAGATTTTTCTTCTGGCAAATAGGACTATACCAGTTTCAAGTTATTATGGTTTCTATTATCAATTGGATAATGGTGTAGGACTGACCAGATATATGCTGGATGAGTTCAGGAAGATAATCAAAAAATTACCGAAGAAAATCAAAGGTAATAAGAGGGCATTATTTGTAACGGGAGTACTTGCAAGATCAGTACTTAATAATTACGTAATATCCTATTTGAATACTATTGATGGATTACATGTTGATACTGTAAGTGTTATTAATAATTTTTTTGGCGATTCTATAACTGTTTCGGGTTTGTTGGCAGGTGTAGATATTGTAGAACAGTTGAAGGATATTGTAAATAGTTATGACGTGATAGTTTTACCGCCCCGGTGTATAAATGAAGATTGCTTATTCATAGATGATATGACCATAGAAGATATTGAACGGGAATTGGGCAAAAAAGTAATTGTTTTTAACGAAAATTTTTTTGATTTAATAAATCATGTCCAGAAATAGTCCAATTGTTGCAATAGTTGGACGTCCCAATGTGGGAAAATCTACCTTATTTAATAGATTAATAAAAAAGAGAAGAGCTATAGTTCACTCTGAAGCTGGGATAACCAGAGATAGGATTAGTGAAATAGTTACCTGGGGTGGCAATAGGTTTGTCCTTGTCGATACTGGTGGGTATAGTACTGATGAAAATGTAATTTCTAAGGCTATCAGGAAGCAGGTGGAGTTTGCAGTTAATGAGGCAGATCTTATACTATTTATTGTGGATGTGAAGAGTGGAATTGTTTCTGAGGATAGAGAAGTAGCGAGTTTGTTACGGAAATCGGGAAAGGAAGTGATATTGGTTGTGAATAAGGTTGATAATGAGAAACTTCAAAATGATGTAGTTGAATTTTATGAGCTTGGTTTTGACGAACCCGTTTTAATCTCTGCTCTTCATGGCTCAAATACGGGTGATTTGCTGGATTTAATTATTAAGAAACTACCATTTGTAACAGCAGATAAAGAGATAGATGAGAATAAAATTAAACTTACAATAGTGGGTATGCCGAATGTAGGGAAATCATCGATATTAAACGCACTATTAGGTAAAGAAGTTAGTATAATAACAGAGATACCGGGAACGACGAGAGATACTGTGGACACGACTGTCAAGTATTATGGAAACGAGATAGTATTGATAGATACTGCTGGACTTAGAAAGAAAAGCGCTGTAAAGAGTGATATAGAGTTTTACAGTGCAATTAGAACAATTCAAGCAATAGAAAGATGTGACATTGCGGCTGTTGTAATTGATGCTGTTAAAGGTATAGGGGTAAATGATATAAATATCATTCGAAAGGTTATCGAGAAAGGAAAAGGAATGATGATTATTGTAAATAAATGGGATTTGATCGAGAAAAAACATGACACTATGGATATATATAAAAAAAATTTAATAAGTAGATTAAATATATTAAAAGATTATCCAATACTTTTTACATCGGCTATTACAAAAAAGAGAATATTTCAAATATATCCTACTGCACTGCAAATATATGAAAATCTAACAAGGCGCATTCCAACAAGTAAACTGAACGATAGCATACTTCAGATAATAAAAGCAATGCCTCCTCCTTCCTATAAAGGTAAATTTATTCATATAAAATATGTAACCCAGATTAAACAAGCCCCTCCTGTTTTCGTCTTCTTTTGCAATGAGCCAAGAGGAATAAAAGAAAACTATAGAAAATTTTTAGAGAATAAAATAAGGGAAATATGTGATTTTATGGGCGTTCCAATAAAGTTACTTTTTAGAGGGAAATAGATTTGTCTTTTAAAAATGTGATCTTTATATGTTTGTTTTCATTATCCACCATTTATTCCACTTCACTTTTAGAGCAATTGGGTATTGACGAGAGGGAGTTAACGAGTTTTAATAGTAAGGATGACCTGGGTTTAATAGCGTATATAAATAAGAAAGGATTATATAAAATATCATCTCGTCCACAGCTACCCGAATATATACTGAGTACTGATGGACATTTTAAAATACATTATACAACTACAGGTCAGGATTCTGTAAGTATAGATGATAAAGATAATAATGGGATACCTGATTATATAGATGAGGTGTCCAGGACAGCGGAAAGGGCCTATAGACTTCTTATTGATACACTTGGCTTTGAACCTCCGCCTATTGATGGTGTAGATGGAGATGAGATTGATATATATGTAAGAAATTTAAAAGGGAATTATTACGGAATAACCTGGCCTGAAAATGCGGTAACTTCAACTAAGCGTGAGTATGATTATACTTCTTACCTGGAAATAGACAATGACTATTCAGAGACGGCATACAATACAAAGGGGATTGATGCACTTCATGTTACAATATCTCATGAATTTTTTCATATGGTACAATTGGGGTATAATTGGTATCAGTCAAATAATGTTGACCAAACGAATGGAGATACGTTTTTTTTAGAGTGGTGCTCCGTTTGGTTTGAGGAAAGAGCATATCCTGAAGCCAATGATTATTTGAACTATTTAGGACAATTTTTTTATTTCCCATATAAATCAGTCTGGGATAATAGTTATAGCTATTCTCTGGGTATTTTTTTACGATATGTTTTTGATTTATATGGAGAGAAGATAATAAAAGAGATATGGGATAAGATCGGTGAGAATAAGTATGCCATGGATGCATTTAATGAGATAATGAGTGGTTATAATACAAATATGGCTGAGCTATGGAATGGATTTTTTTATAAAATATATTATTCAAATAATAAATATGATCCAGATAGGTCACTTTGTGCTGATGCGAAGTTCTTTCCTCCTTTGAATTATTCTTTTGTTGGTAACTTTTTTAACAGGGATACTATCTGTATAGGTAAGAGAGTCAACAGATATGCGACTTTACCTGTACTTCTGACATTTAACGATAGGTGTATTATTCAAATTACTGATATTAGTAAAAATTTTGAACTTACAATCTTCGGGTATTTGATTGATAGATATTTGAAGGATGATATATTCGGGGTTATTGGAAATTCAAGGTATTTTCCCCTTGGATGGTTTGGTTCTCATGATACTCTTGCATTTTTTATAACTAACACAAGTCTGGATAGCAGTATTTCTGTTTCTTTTAATGCATTGGCAATACCAGAAGGTGTTGAAATTTCTAGTGAAATAACAAAGATTTATCCGAACCCGTTATTTACAGATGATTCTCGATTAAGTATCGAATTATTTTCCGATAATAGTTATGATAAAGTTAGTGTGAATTTATTTGATATACTGGGTAGAAAAGTATATTCCAGATATATTGAAAAAGATATCGAGTTGGGTATAAATATCATTGATATAGATATTAGCGAATTTACTAAAATAAACCTATCATCGGGTGTTTATATAGTTCATGTGAAACTGGGGGAAAATAATATTTATAAAAAAGTAACATTTCTGAGGTAGTATGTATAATGAGATTGTAAATGAGGTTGAATATACCGAAAAAATTGTTGATTCGAAATTTCTCGGTTATGTTTATAAAATACAGACTAAAAATGAGGGTTATGGTAAAATAGAAAAGGTAAAGAAAATGCATCCAAAAGCTACTCATGTATGCTGGGCAATGCGATACTTGGACCAAGATACCGGACAATTGTATTATTATTTTGATGATGCGGGAGAACCTTCTGGTACAGCAGGTAAACCTATATTAAAAGTACTGAGTAACAGGGGTTTAGTAAATTTGATCTGCATTGTTGTTAGGTATTTTGGCGGAACAAAACTTGGTAAAGGGGGACTGATAAGAGCATACAGTAATATAACGACAAGAACCGTAGAGAAGGCGGGAATTACTGCGTATGAGAAAATAATAAAAGATTGTTTTTACGTTGGTTATAAAGAACTGCCCAATATTGTAAATATATTAAGGTCTAACAATCTAGATTATAACCTAGATTATAAAGAGGATGTGGTAAAGATTACAACTGAGATAAAAGAATCTTTGTATAAGAAATTAAAAAATAAACTGAGTGTGTTATCAAAATAAAAGATCCTGCAATGGCAAAGTGAGATTAACTGGAACCCAGCTTAGTCACGGTGGGTGCCTCCCGAGCGGTTCAAGCTTCCTCGACGAAGAGGCCTGCTTTCCGCGCCCGGAGTTGAGCTCCCTTTCTTGTGGTGTTGGTCCCAGCAATACAGCACTTTGCCATTGCAGGAAGCTCTATTTATTCATTCTGTTTTCAATTACCGCAAATTTAATATAAGTAGTCTACTACATAACATCAAGAGGTATTTTAAGTTTCCTAATATTTTTTATACATGTGTAAATGTTTATACTTGTACAAAAGCATTTATAGGTTCATTCAATTTAAAGAGATAATTATAAAAGTGGAGTTGACTAAATTCGAGTTTGGATAAACATTAATAAAATATTTATTGTTTCTAAAGCCATTAATTAAGGAAATTTTAATTAAAAAGAGTGTTAGAAAAATTTAATTATATAGTGATAAAGAACTAAGAAAAGTTTGAGAAATTTGATATTGTTGGAGATAATATCAAATGTATGGTAATAGGATATATAAGAGGTGAATTTAATTGCAGAAATTTAAAAGCAGATTTTTAACAAAATAATATATACCGGGTGACAAAGGGTGGTTATATATTAGATGCCGATATTTCTATATATACGCTCGATTATACATCCTGGAAAGAGAGCATTATGGCAGGAAAGCCCTTAAGAGAAATTTTTAGGATAGTTATAAATAATATTTGAGTCTCATTTAAAAATGTGATTATAGTTAGTGATAATATAAACACTGATAGAATGGTACGATTAATCCTGGTATGAGCACATGTCTGGTAAAAACAGATAAATATTGATGTATTTAATAAAGCCATGATAAAGTCTCAATTTATCCTTGATTCTATAAAAAGTCTTAAAGATATTATCGATTGCTAAATTGTATGATCATGCACAGAGGAGGGTGTGAGTGATGAGGAAATTATTGATTGTATTTTTAATTATAGGAAATTTGGTTTTCCCACAGAAATTTGAAAAGCTGGCATTAACTCCACCAATGGGTTGGAATAGCTGGAATACTTTTGGTATGAATATTAATGAAAAAGTAATAAAAGAAGTAGCTGATGCTATGGTTGAATATGGATTACTTGATGCTGGATACGAATATGTTGTTATTGATGACGGATGGGCGAATGAGAGAGATAGTTTAGGATTTATTGTACCTGACCCTGAAAAATTTCCATCGGGAATGAAAGCGCTTGCTGATTATGTTCATTCAAAGGGTCTAAAATTTGGGATTTATTCTTGTGCGGGCTGGAAAACCTGCGGCGGCAGACCAGGATCGAGGGGATATGAGTTCCAGGATGCGATTAAATATGCTGAGTGGGGTGTTGACTATTTAAAATATGATTGGTGTTATACCGACTCAAGAGATGCAAAGGATGCTTATACTATTATGAGAAATGCTTTATTTAAAGCAGGTAGACCAATTGTCTTCAGTATTTGTGAATGGGGAACAAATAAACCATGGGAATGGGCAAAAGATATCGGTCATTTATGGAGAACTACAGGTGATATTATAAAGGATAATCCAAGCTTTGATGGTGTGGTGAACCACGGTTCATGGAAATCATGGGGAGTGATGAGAATTGCTGATATGACCGAACCCTTGAGACAATATGCAGGACCCGATCACTGGAATGATCCGGATATGCTTGTAGTTGGGATGGGCATGACAGAAGCAGAGGATAGAGCCCATTTTTCACTCTGGTGTATGATGGCAGCTCCATTATTTGCCGGTAACGATGTAAGAAATATGTCCCAGACCACGATTGAAATATTGACTAATAAGGAAGTAATAGCGGTGGATCAGGATTTTCTGGGAATACCGGGGTTTAGATTTAGGCAGGAAAATGGAATAGAGGTTTGGTATAGACCACTAAATGGTGAAGATTGGGCTGTTTTATTTTTAAATAGGAGTCTTGAAACTAAAGATATTTTTTGGGATTGGAGAAAAAATTATACATGGGATGGCATATCCCAAAGGTCCTTTGATTGTAATAAAACTACTTATTCGATTAGGGATTTATGGGAGCACAAAAATATAGGAACAACGGAAAAACCATTCAGAAGAAAACTTATATCCCATGATGTTGCAATGTTACGATTAATACCTGAAAAATAATAATTTGAAAAATTCTATTGTAGTGTTTAATTTAGATGCCGATTTTTGTAAAATGGGCGCTTAGCTCAGCTGGTATAGAGCGCCGCCCTTACAAGGCGGAGGTCATCCGTTCGAGTCGGATAGCGCCCACAAATTTTTTACACCCAGATATTTATAATGGATTAATTATTTAATACTTGTCTACAAATACATATATAATTGTGAAGTATATACGATTATGTAAATACAAATTTTTAGTTAAATTATTAGTAGGTTTAGAGATAGGTTAGTTTCGATATTGCTTAGGATTGAGAGGGTTTGTTGAATGAAAATAGCTATGATGAGCCTGTGGAATGCTGCTAATGGACCTTCTATTCATGCGGAATTGGTTGGTCGGTCATGGGTAGAGCTTGGTCATAAATTAATAGTATTTTCAGCAATTGAACATCCAGATGCCAGACCAACCGGGCAAATGGATGAGGAGTACGTTATAAGAAATTTTTCTGTGAAAAATGTGCATCCATATACACGGGCTTCTTATTTTGATCCCAGTTCAATTTTTGAAAGCAACTATGAAGTTTTTGTAGCTCAAAATGTGGAGAGGCTACCTGCGGAGAAACTGTTAGAGATATGGCATAATATTAAGGAAAAGGCAAAGACAATAATGGTTGTACACGAAGGGAAAGCTCCTGATGATCCACTTTACTATAAATTCGATTGGGATGCTATCGTATGTTTCGATGATAGGTATAGGGAGTTCCTTGTCAAATACTGGAGTGAGGAGATAATTCATAAGATACCTTATCCATATGCTCCATATAAACCAGGAGATAAAATAAAGGCAAGGCAGAAGTTGGGATTGAAACATAATCAAAAAATTGTATTTTCCTTTGGTTTTCGTGCTGACGATATTTTACCCGTTTTACCTGCTTTAAAGAAATTAAGCAGTGATTTTGATTTAAAATACTTAGTGGTATTAAATCCTGAATGTAATTGGAAAATTGTTGATGAGCAAAGGAAAGAATATGATTTTCTTGATTTAAAAATAAAAGCATTAGCCATTGATGAAATATATACTTATCTATATGCTTCTGATGCACTGCTAATACATAGGGAAAGCAATAAAAAATATAAGGCTGTAATTTCAAGTACTGTGTGCCAGGTGCTCGGGGCGGGGTGTCCAATAGTCTTTCATGATTCAAATTACATTGAAACTTATGGTAATGAAATTATTAAATATAAAGACAGTGAGGATCTTGTTGAGAAGTTGAAGAAACTTTTTGTCGAAGGTTTTGATAGAGAAATTGTAAAGAAATTCCTGGAGAAAAATAACTGTTATGAAGTTGCTAAGAGATTTATAAATATTTTTAAGGGTTTATTGGAGGGATGAATTATGGAAAGAATGAAAATTGAATTGAAAAACTTTGATGATGGTGAAATTATAAAATTTGGTGGCGAATACTACATGTTTAAGCTAAACAGTTTTAATGGAAATCCTGTTGTAAAACCTGAAGATCTTGGGCTTGTCTGGCAAGATAAGGACGAAGTAAAAATTGGGGCAGTGTTTAATGGAGGTGCAGATATTTTTGATAATAAGGTGATTTTAACGCCTCGTTGTCATAGGGGTTATTATAAAACGAAATGGTTTGATCCAAAATTGGGTTTTGAAAGAACGATACTTGAAAACTACATTTCAGAGGTATGGATGTTGGAAAGTGAGGATGGAATTAATTTTAAAGTGAGGGATGATGTCGTAATAAAGGGTGACGGAACCGAACATGGAGATTTTATGTATGGAATTGAGGATATAAGGATTATAAAGACAAAGGGGAAATATCTATTAATATTAATAGGGTGTGGTAAGGTAAAACCACCTTTTAAAGGTGAAAACGCCGACAGAGTTGCTATATATAGTACCGAAGACTTTAATAAAATTGAATATCATGGCATTATCTCATCGTTTGATTCAAGAAATGCAATATTACTTGAACATGATAAAGGTTATTATATGTTTTTGCGATTTCATCCAAATATATATCTGGTAAAATTTGATGACCTTGATGTACTATTAGAACCAAAAGTAAATAAGGAGTTCTGGGATAATGTATATGAACATAAAGAAAGATATTTCTTCCTTGGAATAGGGGACTATCCACACGAAAAAGAGAAAATTGGTCCTGGTACTCAGTTGATTTTAACGAATGAGGGATGGTTATTTATTTATCATGCTGTCGGCAGAATCGATAAAGAGATATGTCGGCAATATGGATTAAATGAGGGTATTGATAGAGGATATAGCGTTAATATTGCACTTTTAGATTATGATAATCCAGCGAGAATAATAGCGCGTTCGAAGTTTCCGTTTTATATCCCGGGTAAACCATACGAACTTTATGGGGATACAGATTATCCGGTTGACGTTCCTGCGGTCGTTTTTCCTATGGGGGCGTTTGCTATTGAAAATAAGCTATTTATTTATGCAGGTAGTGGGGATAAATACGAAATTCTTTTGAGTTGCGATGTTGAAATGCTTGTGGATTTTATGTGCAGGTATTACAGGAGATAAGAAGGGAAGAGGTGTTTTATTGCAATAAAAATTATTATTTCAAAAGTGATAGAATTTTTTTAAATTGTAAGGCAATTTGATCGCGGGGTGGAGCAGTTGGTAGCTCGTTGGGCTCATAACCCAAAGGTCGTAGGTTCGAATCCTACCCCCGCTACAAAAATTAATTAAAAATGTGGAGTGTAGAATTAAGGATTAGAAGAAAAGTATATTTTCTAATTGCCTGTTATTCCAAATTTAATAACTGCACATTATTCATTTTCAATCTATAATTGAAAAAGGTTGTGGGTTCTCTCATGGGATCTTCGGGTGGGTTTTTTGATCCCTTCTGAAGATATTACAACTCTACAGGTAAAGTTACAGTTTAGATATTGTTTGGATGGGATGTGATATATGTTATAAGGAGTCAAGAGTGATATATATAAACTGGTCAGATCAATTACATTAACACATTAATTATCATGTGTACTCAGACTTAATGATACAGGATTGATTATCTCTATATGTTCAATGTTACCATAATAAATTAAAATTTTAATTATGAAAGACTTATGGAATATAATTTCTGCGATAGCTGTGCTTTTTTAATTGCCACCTTTAAATCAATCGATTTTATTGCTCTCTATTATATGCATGGTTTTTCAAATAAATTAACAAAAAAATCCTTGACAAAAAAAACAGTTTAGTAAAATTAATTCAAGTTATAAAGGGGCAGAGAAAATTGTGGGGATGTGGGTTGGCGTTATATGAAACTATGATGTCGGATTAATAGTCCGACGGAAAAAAGAGAGAGGAGGGATTAGTCGTGAAAAGATTAGTATTCATTCTATTCCTAATTTTGTTATTATCGTTTACGTTTGTACCATTATCAAATGCTTGGGTTGCTATGAGTGTTGCATTGAAACTACCTGATCCAATGAGTCAACTTGGATTTGGAATGGTAGGTGTTTATTGGGGTTATGTAGCAGGCCTAGCCTCCGGTTTGGCAGGAGCAATTGTTGCAGCATAATTATAGCAAAAAAATCCTTTTTAGTAAAAATTATTAAATTAAGTTTTAGAACAAGAATTTGTTTTGCCTTTCTGCTGTTCGCTTTTGGATTATTAGTAAGTGGGTTTATTAAAATAGGTATTCATGAAGATTTAGTAATTCAGAAAAAAATTGATATTAATAGTAATACTCTGTTTGTAAGAATTTTTGTTAATAATTTATTAGTAATACTGATCAATATTTCGGGATGCTATATATTTGGATTAACTCCAATATTTTCACTTATTTCCAATGGATTTTTTATAGGATTCTGGTTAAAATTTGCCATGTTAAATATCGAAAACTGGCACATTTTTTTATTAAAAAAATTTATGCCGCACAGTATTGAAATCATTGGGATCATATTAAGCGGAGCAATTGGTATAAAGGGAGTAAAAAGATTCTACATAAAAAGTTTCAATCCATCTATTGAACTAACGGAGAGTAAATTTGAAATAATTTTTTCAATATTAATAATTACACTATCAGCTTTAATCGAGGCTTATGTATCTGCAAAATTATAAGGATTTATTTGGTAAACTTTTGGACAGGTATAAATACTTCGGTATCTTATTTCCTATTTTAGTTTCTATGTTATCTATTATTAATGTTGCTCTTATTTCAGGAAAGATTAGAAGTGCTCAATTCGATTATTATTTTAAACCTTTTTTCTACATTACAATATTTAACATACCCTTTACTATTCTTATTCTGTGGTTACTTATGACGTCTCTCTTGAATTTCATTGATAATATTTTGATGCAATTAGACGAAGAAAAAAATTTCTCCAGGCTTTTTCTGGGGATTGGTTACGGTTTCATATTTTTCTTTCTTTCTCAATTTTATACTTTTTACCTGTTCAAATTTAAAATTGGTGACATTTTAGAAATAAATGGTTTGACCGGATTGGTTAGTCAATATGGATTTAATAAAATAAATACAATTGCGTTTTTTCTTTTTAGCCTGTGGTGTGTATTTATAAACAGAATAATTTATAGAACAAAAATATATATAGACGTTTTGATATTGGTTCTTATTAATTCTTTGTATTTCTTCCTAAGTTTATTACGATCATTATGGCAAAATACATTAAGTTGATTATATATTGCATTAAATATAATCTTAGAAAAAATTACAACAATGAAACATTCTTTGATTCATTTTACAGAAATTTGATATTTTACTCGACATGGATAACTGTAGTATTTATGCTGTATTTGTTTAAGGTATATAATAGATCACTTCTTCAGATATTTATTTATGCATTGATAATTTTTATAATATTCTTACTGAATAGATGGAAATCAAAATCTCTTCGTTTACCATTTATATCCATAGCGTTTCTACCTAAAGGTAAAAGGTTTTTAATATTTTACGAAATATTAATTAATATATTTTCGCTATCTTTTATTTCAAGTGCTTTAATTTCTCTTTTATTTCCTCTGTATAACGACATCCCCTTTTCCCTTTTATTAATAATATTAGCCAATGTAATTTCTATAACTACATTAGTCATAAGGAGAAAGTCCGAAGGATCTCTTTTGAGAAATGAAATTTATAGATTTTATTATTAAGGAAACACATAGATGTAATTATCTTAGAAAATCCTATTATCTTATGATGGTATTATTACTTTTTCTGATTTCAATGGGTATATTAAAAGTATTCACTCCACTTTTAACAAGTTTACCCGAGGAGATTGTTGTCTGTATGTCTCCTTTTATCCCGTACTCTATCTGCCTTTTTTTATTTAATACGTTTTTACCAACAAAATCAAGGTCGATAGCTTTCTGGCTAACAGTGCCATATGGATTCCATTATATCTTCAGGAGATCGTTTTTATATTCTCTTATTATATACTCTTTATTTTCTTTATTATTAGCTTTATTGTGGGGTTTTTCTTCCTATATATGCATAAGTACTCTGATTATATATAATATCTGGCTTTTTTCCTGCCTGGTTTTGATTGTTTATTTACAGCCAATAGATCCGTATAGCAAATTATTTTATAAATTAAATTTCAGGATTGCCGGGTATAATCTTTTGAATTCATTTCCAGCAATTTCATATATGTATTCTGTATATCTTTTGATTATGTTAAAAAAAGAGACTTTAGAGGTATATCTAAATAGATATGAAAGTGCAATAATTGTGTCATTGTTCTTATTTTCTATACTGAATACTTATCTAATCTTACTTTTATCAAGAAAGTATGTATTAAACAACAAAAGTAGAATATTTGTGAGGATGAAATTATGATAAGTTTGTCAAGTCTGTATTATAAAATTGGAAATTTTGAATTAAAGATACCTGAGCTAATTTTTGCAAAGGGTAAGATATATAAAATAAAAGGTGGGAATGGCTCCGGGAAAACAACGCTACTCAGACTCATATGTGGATTATATAGACAAAACTCTGGCAGAATTGAAATCTTCGGAGCAAGCAATCAAGATGAAAATTGGTTATATAGGGCAGGAATATACTTGGACGAAAGTTTCCTGATTGACTATTTGACTCCTCTTGAGTTTCTAAATTTTAAGGGTTTATTTTATAAAATAAAACCAGTAGTAATAGATAAATTTTCAAACGAAATTAATGAATCCATTTCATATAAGCTTTTTTCTAACGAGAAACTAATAAGGGAATTGTCGCAAGGAAATAAAAAGAAAGTTGGTATTTACTCTTCATTTATGCACGATCCTGAAATATTAATCTTCGATGAACCATTTGAAGGGCTGGATGAAAAAGGACGGTTTCTCTTGATTAAATTATTAAGTGAAAAAATTTGCGATAGAATAGGTATTATCACTGTACATCATGAGGTAGATTTAAAGGGTTCTATTAAGGAAGGTGAGATTGTGGAATTAGAGATGAAAAATGGTTCACTGAGTTATAGCTAAATTATATAATCAGTTTCAGGTGATAGTTCAGTGTGAACAATATTGAGATTCACATTAATGAGCTGTCCAAAAATAGCATTACGAAAAATCCAATAAAAAAGGAAAAAGTAATAAGGATTTCATTTTCCTGCTTTTTGTAAATTTCAGGTATCATTTCCTTTATTGTTACATATAGCATTGCGCCACCTGCAAATCCAAGACCATATGGTAACAAAAATGAAAAATATTTAAAAAATATGGCACCAACAACTGCCATAACCAGTTCAGAAAATCCACTTAAAACGCCAATCAGTATAGGGACAATTCTCTTGCCTGTTATCATTGCCATTGGTAACGCTATTACAGTTCCCTCAGGTATGTCCTGAATTCCAATTGCGAGAGCAGTCAATAATCCCAATCTTTTATCAAAGGCAATAGAGGTTCCCACTGCCAGCCCTTCGGGTAAGTTATGGATTATCACCGCCAGTGTTATTAGCCAGACCACTTTTATTTTTTCTTTATATTCATCACTTCCTTCGTAGCCTTTTAATATGTGTTCATGAGGGACATTCTTTTCTATGAAATATATCAGCAATATTCCCAAAACTATTCCGATCCCGACTGGATAAAATTTCCCTGCCTTTTCTATGCCAGGGAGAATAAGACTTGTAAAGCTCGCTACGATCATGACACCCGCGGCAAAAGATAGACTTACCTCAGTTCCCTTTGATGACATCTTAGTAGAGAAAATTGCGAACAGTGCTCCAAGTGAGGTAAGTCCCATAACCAGCAGTCCAGCATATAGTGAAATTAATATTATATTGCCGGATGCGATTTTAATTACATTGTTAACAAGTCCCTGAAATAATCCTTCCATATAATATACCCTCGCATTTTTTTAAATATAATTAAACAAAGCAAAAATAAAAAATATTTGTAAAAAGGTTTCATTGTCTTTTAAATGAGATAAAGTTAAAGCAGAATATAATTCGGGTATTCCCAATTTCTATGCAATCAATTTGAGTATATTTGAATAGGATGGAAAGAAATTATATATGCCCGTCGTTTCGAGCGTCAGCGAAGCAGCCTGCCCCCTCACTGTCGTTGCGAGCGTAAGCGAAGCAATCTGCACTGAAAGAGTGCGCCAGTAACAGCTATGGGTTGCTTTTCCATACTGTCCTCTGTTTTTCAGGTTAGATTGCCACGTCGCTCACTGGCGTTCGCTCCTCGCAATGACGTGGCAGGGTCCCCCACACCCGTCGTTGCGAGCGTAAGCGAAGCAATCTGCACTGAAAGAGTGCGCCAGTAACAGCTATGGGTTGCTTTTCCATACTGTCCTCTGTTTTTCAGGTTAGATTGCCACGTCGCTCACTATTGTTCGCTCCTCGCAATGACGTGGCAGGGTCCCCCATACCCGTCGTTGCGAGCGTAAGCGAAGCAATCTGCCATGAAAGAGCACCCATCAGTTAGCAGGTTTTATCTAAAAATACATATCCAGTTTACTTTATTCATATTGCTTTAATCGAAAATAGGTTTTACTTTATAGCAAATTGATAGGAGGAGATAATAATGGAAAGTAAACTTAATGAATACTGGAAAGCTTGCTGTTATTTGTCTGTGGGTATGATATATTTACTTGACAATCCGTTACTTAAAGAATCATTAAAACCTGAGCATATAAAGAGAAGAATTCTTGGTCACTGGGGAGCGAGTCCAGGACTTAGTTTTGTATATGTCCATTCAAACAGAGTAATTAACAAATACGATATAAACGCAATTTTTATAGCTGGTCCCGGTCACGGAGCTCCAGGTGTAATCTCTCCTGTTTATCTTGAAGGTAGATTGAGTGAAATATACCCTAGGTTCAGTCAGAATGAAGAGGGAATGAGGAATCTTTTTAAGTCATTCTCATTCCCGGGTGGGTTTGGTTCTCACTGCACACCTGAGCTTCCTGGGTCAATACAAGAGGGCGGAGAACTCGGTTATGCCATTTCTCACGCTTACGGTGCCGTTTTTGATAACCCTGATTTAATAGCAATAACTGTTGTAGGAGATGGTGAAGCAGAGACTGGTCCTCTGGCAACATCGTGGCATTCGAATAAATTTTTGAATCCAGCCAGAGATGGTATAGTTCTGCCAGTATTACTTCTGAATGGCTATAAAATTAATAATCCAACGCTACTCTCGAGGATAGATAATGGCGAGTTGATTTCTCTTTTTAAAGGATACGGATACGAACCCTTATTGGTTGAGGGAGAAGACCCAATGGAGGTTCATGGTAAAATGGTGACAGCTATGGATTCAGCTATCGAGATGATAAAGAATATAAAAGATGATGCAAAATCGGGAAAAGCTACTTCCAGGCCCGCTTATCCAATGATAATACTTCGAACTCCAAAAGGCTGGACAGCTCCTAAAAAAGTTAATGGTAAATACATAGAAGGATACTGGAGAGCGCATCAGGTTCCGTTTTCCGATGCTAAGACAAATCCTGAACATCTCGAAATTCTCGAGGAGTGGTTGCAGAGTTACGAACCAAAAAAGTTGTTTGACAAAAGTGGTAAACTTCGAGATGATCTGGCTTTGTTAGCGCCTAAAGGGGAAAAGAGAATGAGTGCAAATCCCCATGCCAATGGTGGATTATTACGAAAGGCTTTGAAGCTTCCCGATCCTATTAATTTTGCTGTTGGAATTAAAGAAAGAATAAAAACAAAAAAGGAAAATACTCGCCCACTTGGGGAATTCTTAAAAGAGGTAATAAAGCTAAATCGTGATAGATTCAGAGTCTTTGGTCCTGATGAAACAAAATCAAATAGATTGGATGCAACTTTTGAATTTGGTAAAGCATGGATGGCAAATACATACCCTGTCGATGAAGATGAAGGATATCTGTCACCTGATGGTAGAGTTATGGAAATGTTATCTGAACATACTATAGAGGGTTGGCTTGAAGGGTATCTATTGACAGGTAGACATGGATTTTTAAATACATATGAAGGTTTTGCACCTATAATATCTTCAATGGTCAGCCAGTTTGGGAAATGGATTGATATATCTACAGATGTACCATGGAGAGCACCTATTTCATCGCTCAATTTACTTCTCACTTCAGTTGTTTGGAGACAGGATCATAATGGATTTACCCATCAGGACCCGGGATTTATTAACTCTATAGTAGATAAATGGCCTAATATTGTAAGGGTATATTTTCCACCTGATGCAAACACACTTCTCTGGACAGTGTGGCATGGGCTTCAGGTTACAAATAGAATTAATATCATTGTAATTGATAAGCAAAATCATCCTCAATATTTGAATGTGGATGAGGCGTTCAAGCATGCAACAAAAGGAATTGGAATCTGGGATTTTATTTCCAGTTATGTTGATGAGGAACCAGATGTTGTGATTGCAAGCTGTGGAGACATACCAACAAAGGAAGCCATAGGGGCGGTAGCTTTACTGAAAGAACATTTTCCTGATTTGAAAATAAGATTTGTCAATGTTTTAAACTTAATGGTACTTACTCCAAACTGGGAACATCCCGATGGATTAACTGACCGAGAATTTGATTCATATTTCACCAAGGATAAACCAGTAATTTTCAATTTTCATGGTTATCCGTGGCTTATTCACCGATTAGCTTATAAAAGGACCAATCATAAAAATTTCCACGTTAGAGGATATAGGGAAAATAGAAAGATCGGGATTGATTCCACGTATCTTACCACATTTTTAAAGGGTAGAGGTGGAATAACCACTCCAATGCAGTTAGCTATTATGAACCAGATTGACAGATTCAGTATTGCTATGGATGTAATAGATAGGGTTCCAAAGCTTCAGGGTAAGGGTGATACGTTCAAGGATAAATTAAAAGACATGCAAATAGATGCGCTGGAGTATGCCTATAAGGAAGGAGTGGATAAAAAGGAATTCGGAGTATAGGAATCCCAGTTTAAAAAATTTTCTATAGGTATATTTTGTATTCGGAATTTTGTAAACTTCGATGAATGTAAAATAGAAATAGTTAAATAAACTTTTAAATAAAATAACATTTTTATTTGTAAAAATTTTTATTGTTTTAGAAAAAAATTAATTTAAATTACATACAAATGTTGAAAGAGTAACGGTGAGAATAAAAGTAACTCTGTTCGCTAATGATTTGATCAGGTTAAATTTTAAATACAACCTGTATATACGGAATCTTATCTATACTATCCTACCGGAAAGATATTCAGAATTTCTTCATAATGTGGGATTTAAGTATGAAAAGAGGAATTTCAAATTGTTTACCTTTTCCAAAGTATATGGTAAATACTTCAATGAGAGAGATAAAAAATTTAAAGATGAACTTGTCTTTGATTCCGAGATACATTTTTATATAGCAAGTCCTATAACAAAAATTCTTCAATATATAGCAAGTTCGATGGTAAAGAGGGAGTCTTTTAAATTAGGTAAGAATAAGTTATATCTTAAATCGATAGAGGTATATAATATACAGTCATTTGATGGCGATGTAACTATAAAGATGCTATCCCCTATGACAATAAGGAGTACTCTTTATAAAAAAGATGGATCGAGAAAAACCTACTATTATACTCCATATGAAGAAGAGTTTAGTAGGAAAATGACAGAAAACCTCAGGAAAAAGTACTATCTGGTAAATGGTAAGCTCTCAGACGGAAATGTTGAAATTACTCCATTAAAAAATTATCGTGAGAAAGTGATATTAGGCGATAAAGATTATGTAATAAAAGCCTGGGACGGTGTTTATAGGTTAACAGGTGATCCGGAATTAATTTCACTCTCCTACGATGCCGGACTTGGTGAAAAAAATAGTCAGGGATTTGGAATGTGGGAAGTGTGGAGGGGGAAGAATGATTGAAGCAATAAGGGGGATTGGAAAATATTCTTTAAAAAGGAAAAATATTGATCCTGACGATATAATCTCCATATTAACAGAAAATCCTGTAAATAATGACAATCAGAATGCTATAGAAATTGATTTCGAAACAAAAAATAACGGACTTAAATACTGTCAAGTATTAACAAATAAAGCAGATAGCTTGAATTACAGAAAGTATTTATATAAGCCAAAGGCCGCTGCTGGTGCCAATTATACACCAACATGTTTAATCAGTGGTAAGGGTATTGAGGTAACATTTCATAACCGAATCATAAATTGGGCGTCAGGAAATGTAAATAGAAAAGGTATTGTAGGTATGCTTGCAAAATCAATAATTGAAAACAAAGATAATATCTTTAACGATCTAATTAAAAAAGATAAAGAATTAGATCTAACTGGGTGTATTTTGACTATAAAAATTAACGGTAGTTATTTGGGTGACTTAAAGGAATTTAGAGAATATCTTATAAATAATTATTATGAAAATAAATCAAAAATCTCTAATAATAAAGGTACTTGTAGCATATGTGGGAGTCAAGGATTTGTTATGGGCAATATTAAACCATGGAATTTTTATAGTCTTGATAAACCCGGATATATAGCTTCAGGATTTCAATCAAAATATGGCTGGAGAAATTTCCCAGTTTGTAAAAAATGTGGTTTATATTTAGAAGAAGGTAAGAAACACGTTGAAGATAATTTGAGCTTTAGATTTGCCAGAATACCTTACTTTTTAATACCAAAATCATTGTTAAATAAAGAAGAGTTACTAGAAGAATGTCTGGATTTTATTGAGTATGACCGAGTAAAGCAAGTAAAGATGAAAGATTTGAAGAAACTTGCTGATGATGAAGATGAGATACTTGACTTTGCCAGCGAATTAAACGATCAGATTTCTTTTGACTTTTTATTCTACGAGAAAGTACAACAAAAATTCTCTATTATTTTATATTTACAAGATATATTGCCTTCATCAATTAAGGAATTGATAAAAAATAAGGAAGAAATTGAAAAATATTGGATTTTTCATAATGCATATAAAGAAAAGGACGAATTGAAAAATGTAGAGTTTAACTTTGCCAATTTAAAGTATATCATTGGAGATACAACAATTTTCCTAAACATAGTGGAAAAGGTGTTTAAGAGAAGGCCTATCGACTATTATTATCTATTAAGCTTGATATTAAACACTTTAAGAGCGATTTTTGTCAATCCAGATTTTTCATATACTAAACCTACAACATTGAAGTCATGGCAGACGTTAATGTATATAAATAGACTTGGTCTTTTTGTAAGTAAAAATGTAGGAGGAGATGGAAAAATGTCTTTAAATGTAATTAACAATGAGATAAGGGAAAAAATCGATAAGTTTTTTGATACCTTTAAAGAGACATTCGATACTGACGCGAAAAAAGCGGTATTCCTAACAGGAGTTTTAGTTCAATTTTTACTAAATATCCAGAAACAGGATAGAGGCTCAGATCCATTTAGAAAGAGAATAAAAGGATTAAAAATGAGCAAGCAAGATATAATCAAAATTTTCCCTGAGGCTCAAAATAAACTGGAAGAGTACAATAAGAATTATTACAAACAGCTAGAAGAAATAATAGCTGAGTATTTTATTAAGGCAGGTAATGAATGGAACTTAAAAGATGATGAATTGAACTTTTATTTTCTTTTAGGAATGGATTTAAGTGATGCAAAAGATGAGAATGGGCAATCTTTATTTAAGAGTGTGAAGGTTGAAGAAGAAACAACGATTTAATAAATATGGGGAGGAAAAAATGTCAGAATTATTAAAAAATAGGCATGAAATTTTATTTTTATACGATGTAAAAGATGCGAATCCGAATGGTGATCCCGCTGATGAAAATAAGCCAAGGATTGATGAGGAAACTGGAGTCAATATCGTAACCGATGTAAGGTTGAAGCGTACTATTAGAGATTATCTGTGTGATTATAAAGGATTAACAGTTTTTGTTAAAGAAGTTAGAAAAGATTCAGGAGACCTTGAAACAAAGGAGGAAAGATTAGATGAATTAAAGATAAATAGTCCCAGTGATTTGCTTGATAAGTGCATCGATATAAGGTTATTTGGGGCAACAGCAGCTATAAAAAACAAGACTATAACATTTACTGGTCCTGTACAGTTTAGATTTGGAAGATCTTTGCATTCTGTAAAAATTGATTATGTTAAGGGAACAACAGTTATGCCATCAAAGGAATCAAAAAAACAGGGGACTTTTACCGAATGTTATATCGTACCTTACTCTCTAATAGCATTTTATGGTATTGCGAATGAAAACCTTGCTAAAATCTCTAAAATGACAGAAGAAGATCACATGTTGCTACTCGAAGCCATGTGGAATGGTACAAAAAATTTAATTTCCCGTAGTAAAGTTGGACATATGCCAAGGTTACTAATAGATATTGAATTTAAAGAAAACAATTACCATATAGGAGATCTTGACAAATTGGTAAAAATAAACTCTGATTATGATTACGAAGAAATAAGAGATATTTCTGACTTGTCATTGAATGTTGGTAATCTATTGGATGTAATTAAAAATAATAGCACTAAAATTCATAGAATAAGAGTTTCCTTTGATAAGAGATTAAATGTTGTTCCTAGAGATTCTTGGGCAAATCTTTCTTCCTATACGGGAATAGATAATATCGAATTTTTAGCATTTGATTAATTAGCGGGTCCAATTATGAAAATTTTAGCATTTGATATTTGGGGAGATTGGGCTCTGTTTAAGAAATTTTACACTACTGCCTCGCCACTCACTTTTCATTTTCCACCTATAACGACATTAAAAGGGATCGTAGGTGCGATATTAGGATTATCTAACAATCCAAAAGATAATAACTTTTATTTGGAAATTTTAGGAGACTATTTATTCGGGATACAAATTATCAAACCTATAAAAACTTATAGAATGGGATATAATTGGATAGAAACAAAAAAGGCAAAATATATGCAAATCATGCCTCCTGAAAAAAGCAGATATCAAACAATTATTGAAACTTTGAAAGATCCTTATTATCGTGTGTATGTTGGTTCGAAAGAGGAAAGCTCGTTTTGGGATAAATTAGTAGAATTAATCAAAAATCATAAAAGTATATTTACTCCATTTTTAGGTATTTCTGAACATATTGCTGAATTTAAATATGTTGGTTTATATAATGTTGATAAAATAGAAAATTCTTTAAAGAAATTTGTTTCAATCTCGTCGGTAGTTAGTATAGATGGTATTGATGATATAAGTGATTTTTTAAAAATTGAATCAGGTAAGGTGTACCAGCGAGATAAAATCCCCGTTGAGATGGATAATAATCGAAAAGTTACAAAATATTCTACCGTTTTATATGAAATGAATGGTAGAGATCTAATTATAAAATTAAAAAAATACTGGCAGTTGGAAAATGGAATCAGAATATATTTATTCGAAAATAAAATGGATATCCCATCCTCCCGATAAAAAATGGATAGAACATTCATTGAAAGTTGAAGAACTATCTAAAAAATTTTTAAAAGATTTACCTGATTGCATAAATGTATTGTTACCCAAGAAAGTATGGCAAATATTGTTAAGTAATATTTCATTTTTCCATGATATAGGGAAAGGGACAAAATATTTTCAGGATTATATTGTTTCTGAAAACAAAGTTAAAACAGAATTGTCGAATCATTCGCTTTTATCATCCTTAGTGACTTATTGGATTGTCGAAAAATTATTAGAACCAATATTTAGAGATAGTAATTTAATCAAGCTTTATTCTTTTATTGCCTTTCTAGTAGTTAGATATCACCACGGTGATTTGCAAAATCCTAAAACATCTATTTTGTTAGAACAAAATCAAATATCTTTAATAAGAAAGCAATGGGAATCAATAGACAAAGATGTTATAAACTTATTATTAAATTTTAGAAATGTTCCATTATCATATGATGAAATAGAAATGAGAATAAAAACACTTCCGGAATCATTTAAAATTAAAAAAGTGATTATCAAATTTTTAATCAATAATAAAAGATTAGATTACTATTTTATAATAAATATTTTATACTCTATACTTGTAGATGCAGATAAACTTGCTGCCGGGCTAAATTTTGTTCCCGAACAAAATCTTGAAATACCTGAAAATATTATAGATATATACAGAGAAATGAGAGGTTGGACGAAAAGTACAGAATTTTTTGATGAATTGAGAAACAATGCATATAAAGAGGTAATAAATTCAATAAGTGATATTGATAATAAAAATATATTTAGCATTCAGCTTCCTACTGGGTTTGGTAAAACATTTACTTCTCTATCTTTTGCTATAAAATTGCTTAAGAAAAAAAGATTAAAGAGAATTATTTATTGTCTACCATTTACTTCAATTATAGATCAGAATTATCATGAGATTCAAAAGATGTTTGAAACAGTTTTAAAAAGGGAAGTTGACGCTTCATTTCTTTTAAAACACCATCACTTAAGCGAATTATTTTTTAAATATGATGATAGAGAATTTTCATATTCAGAATCTCAGCTATTAACTGAGAGCTGGCATAGTAAAGTTATTGTTACAACATTTGTTCAATTATTCCACACGTTAATAGGGTATAAGAATAGGGCATTAAAAAAGTTTCATCGATTATTAAATAGTGTGATAATCCTTGATGAAGTACAGTCAATACCAATAAAATATTGGAAAGTGATTGGAGAGATGCTTAGCTTTCTTTCTGGAAATTTGAATTGCAACATCATTTTAGTAACTGCCACTCAGCCTAAAATTTTGCCAGAAGAGAAAGTGTTGAAATTGGCAAATTCAGAAAAGTATTTTAAAAGTATAAATAGAACTCATTTGAAAATAAATATACAAAATAACATGAATGTCAATCAATTAGTTGAATATGTAAAAGCACATTCAACTGGTAAGAAAAAGATAATAGTTGTTTTGAATACAATAAAAGTTTCTGCAGATTTTTATTCCAAGACAAAAAATTCTTTTAAAAATGCATACTATTTGTCATCTTATATTATTCCAAAACAAAGATTGGAAATATTAAGACATATTAATAGATTGGATGAATATTATTTAGTTTCAACTCAAATTATCGAAGCGGGTGTAAATCTTGATGCAGATATATTATTTAGAGATTTTGCTACAATGGATTCAATTAATCAGGTAGCCGGACGCTGTAATAGATTTAATATGAAAAGTGCTGGAGAAGTACATGTTTTTAAATTGGAGGATAATGAAAGAGGAAGGTTAGTTGCATCTTATATTTATGATATATCATTACTGGACATTACAGAGAAGACATTTATAAATAAAACAAAATATGAAGAGAAAGAATTCTTATATCTTTGTGATTGCTACTATGATAAATTATTGAGTTTTAATTCTATGGAGTCTGAGAAAATTCTTGATTCAATAAAGAAATTGAAATATACTGATGATGATTATGCTATATCGACTTTTAAATTAATTGATGAAAATTACGAAAAATTCGATGTATTCATTGAATATGATTCTGAAGCAGAAAATATTTGGGAAAGATACTATTCATTAAACGAAATAAAGGACTTTTGGAAAAAACATGAAGAATACCTTAAAATAAAAAACAAATTACAGAACTATATAATAAGTGTTAATTCGAAAGACCTTGAACTAAACAAACCGCCCTTAGTTAACGGTATTTACTATGTTTCAAGAAACCAGTTAGATGAGTATTATGATATAGAAACAGGGTTTAAAAAAATTAGCTCGGCGAGTATATGGTAGATAATTATAAGCAATTTTGTTTTTTTTGAATTTTTAATAGGTTAAAAAATAGTATTGTTTAATTATATTTTTAGAAACGGCGAGAATAAATAGTTTATGGGATAAAATGACATTTCAATCTACTATTTATGCTACCCTCATCTGGTATTATTACATCTGTCCACGTGAGGTTTGGCTTATGTCCAGACAGCTTACGCCTTCGCAGGATAATCCCTTTATTGACATTGGAAGATATATTTCAGAGGAAGCATATAAAAGAGAAAGAAAAGAAATTCGTATTGAAAACATTGTAATAGACCTGCTAAGAAAAGAGGGGGATAATGTTGTAATCTGTGAAGTTAAGAAAAGTTCTCGTTTTGAAAAAAGTGCAAAGATGCAGCTTGCTTATTATCTCTTAAGATTAAAAAAACTTGGTATCTCTGCTACCGGGGAGCTTCTTTTTCCGAAAGAAAAGAAAAAGGTCTCTGTAACTCTAACAAAAGAGATTGAGGAAGAACTAATTTCTGCACAAAGACAGATAAAGTCAATCATTCAGATGGAATTGCCACCGCCAGTTCGGAGAATAAAATTTTGCTCAAAATGTGGTTATCGTGAGTTTTGCTGGTCATGAAACGCACTATTTATATATTTTCCGATGGAGAAATTAAGCGAAAGGGGAATACTTTATATTTTGAAAATGAAAGTGGTAAAAAATATATCCCTGTCGAAAATTGTAATGAGATATTAATATTTGGAGAAGTATCTTTTAATAAAAAACTTTTAGAATTTTTATCTCAGCATGAGATAATTCTGCATTATTTCAGCCATTATGGATATTATATGGGTTCTTTTTATCCAAGGGAACATTATAATTCAGGGTATATGATAATAAAACAGGCTGAACATTATCTTGATAAAAACAAGAGATTTAATCTCGCAAAAAAATTTGTACATGGCGCAATAGAAAATATGCTTAAAGTACTGCAGTATTACAATAGAAGGGGTAAAAATCTTGAATCGAATATCACGTCAATAGAGGATCTAAAAGGAAATATAAATGAAATTAAAACAGATGAGGAACAAGATCCAATATTTCAACTTATGGCTGTTGAAGGGAATATAAGGGAAATATATTATAAATCTTTTAATAAAATAATTGAAAATAATGATTTTAAGTTTGAAACTCGTTCAAGGAGACCACCCAAATCCAGAATAAATGCTTTAATCAGTTTTAGTAATTCATTGGTATATACTGTCGTTCTTTCTGAAATTTATAAAACCCATCTTGATCCCAGAGTAGGTTATCTTCATAGTAGTAATTTTAGAAGATTTTCTTTAAATCTTGATATAGCTGAAGTTTTTAAACCAATAATTGGGGATAGAACCATATTTTCTCTTATCAACAGGAGAGTACTAAATCATAATATGTTTTTAAGTGAGTTAAGTAACGAAAAAGTTGGAGGGATTGTCTTAAATGATAAAGGAAGAAGAGTATTTGTTGAGGAATTTGATAATAGAATGAAAAATACAATAAAACATAAAACACTGAAAAGAAATGTATCATACCGACAGCTGATATTGCTTGAGGCTTATAAAATTCAAAAACATCTGATGGGAGAAAAAGAATATGAGCCTTTTGTAGCTCAGTGGTAAACATTATAGGGGGCAACGTTGTATGTAATACTTGTTTATGATGTTGGAGAAAAAAGGGTAGCAAAAACCTTAAAGACATGCAGGAAATACCTACATTGGGTTCAAAATTCTGTATTTGAAGGAGAGATAACGAATGCCAATCTTGTCCGATTAAAGGGGGAATTAAAAAGAATTATAAAAAAAGAAGAAGATTCGGTTGTGATATATCAATTTAGGACTTTAAACTATAGTACGCGCGAGATACTAGGACAGGAGAAGGGTGGAGAAAAATATATATTATAATCTGTCGACCTACGATAGTGTAAAAAAACCAGGGGTTCGACAGAAATCCTCTCGTCGAGAGCTCTAATTTTTAAGTGGTAATTTTTCTTGCCCTTAATTTTATGATAGATCATTTTATAGTAAGAATTCGACGATTATTTGAAAATTGATAGAATTATAAAATAGGTTTTAAGCCTACCTATGAGGAATTGAAACACTCTTGGTCAAATTCTGGTATGGATAAATCCAATTGTTTTAAGCCTACCTATGAGGAATTGAAACTTCCTCTCCTGCTACGGGAGAGGTAGCGATTTTTGACCGTTTTAAGCCTACCTATGAGGAATTGAAACTCTTGTATATTCTTATAATGATAATTTTGGTTTACATGTTTTAAGCCTACCTATGAGGAATTGAAACGAAGATGAGAACGAGGTAAATAACTATGATAAATTGGGTTTTAAGCCTACCTATGAGGAATTGAAACATTACTGGGAGTTGAATGAAAGATTTAAGAGATTTTTGTTTTAAGCCTACCTATGAGGAATTGAAACGTTTTTCATGTTCTTTCATTTTATTCCTCACTAATTGAGTTTTAAGCCTACCTATGAGGAATTGAAACTGTGTTTTTTTCATTTTATCTGCCTTTTTTAATATAGTTTTAAGCCTACCTATGAGGAATTGAAACGTAGGACAAATTCACGATTCAATTTTAATTGATGTTAAGTTTTAAGCCTACCTATGAGGAATTGAAACGCAGAACAGAAAGAAAATAAACTAAAGATTTCAGATGTTTTAAGCCTACCTATGAGGAATTGAAACCTATCGCTCTATACTTCTCTCCATTCCATTCACCTAGTTTTAAGCCTACCTATGAGGAATTGAAACGAGATAGGTGATAAAGGATATATGAAGCAATTTATTTACGTTTTAAGCCTACCTATGAGGAATTGAAACACCTCCGAACTTCAGACTTCACTTTTACCAAATATTGTTTTAAGCCTACCTATGAGGAATTGAAACAAGATTCCTGAAACCTTAGAATTGATAAGACAGGAAGTTTTAAGCCTACCTATGAGGAATTGAAACATTAGTTGTTCTTTCGATTTGTATCCCGCATAAACACGTTTTAAGCCTACCTATGAGGAATTGAAACCCTATTTCTGCATACTCACCATATATGGAATTTCTGGTTTTAAGCCTACCTATGAGGAATTGAAACTAAATCCTCTTGTTCATACCAACTACCATCAACAGGGGTTTTAAGCCTACCTATGAGGAATTGAAACACGAAATTGTTAAGAAAGTAAGTGTTGTAGACTTGAGTTTTAAGCCTACCTATGAGGAATTGAAACCTATCTAATTCCTTAGGATTAACATCAATTAAAATGTTTTAAGCCTACCTATGAGGAATTGAAACTGTCCTGAATGACTTTTTTCTTATGATTTTCCCAGTTGTTTTAAGCCTACCTATGAGGAATTGAAACTCAAACTTCATAATATTAAAACTGAAAAAAGGAAAAGGTTTTAAGCCTACCTATGAGGAATTGAAACTCATCAGGAGGAGATTTGAAACCCCCCATTCCGTAAGGGTTTTAAGCCTACCTATGAGGAATTGAAACAGTATACCGAGAGTATTAAAGCCAACATAATTCCTAGTTTTAAGCCTACCTATGAGGAATTGAAACTGACTATGAATTAGAAAATCGAGTAAAAGTATTATCGTTTTAAGCCTACCTATGAGGAATTGAAACAAATTTTTATTATGTTATCTATTTTTCTTTGGTTATCGTTTTAAGCCTACCTATGAGGAATTGAAACGAAGGTGCTATTGGTATATTGAAATCCTCATATAATTGTTTTAAGCCTACCTATGAGGAATTGAAACTCGTTCCACCTGAAATACTCTTTTTTTCAGTCCCTGGTTTTAAGCCTACCTATGAGGAATTGAAACCAGGTGTTCCAAATCGAAATTATATTCTGTTTCATACAGTTTTAAGCCTACCTATGAGGAATTGAAACTCAACAACTTTTTCTCCAGTTCCCCGGAGGAATATGGTTTTAAGCCTACCTATGAGGAATTGAAACTTGAATACCTTTATCATTTGCATAATCACCTATTGTGTTTTAAGCCTACCTATGAGGAATTGAAACATGAAAGAATTCAAAGATATAGCAGTTAAGATCGATGTTTTAAGCCTACCTATGAGGAATTGAAACCCAGTGCTTGCAGTCTTTATTATCTTATTAGCACCGTTTTAAGCCTACCTATGAGGAATTGAAACCCTTAATAGTTTCTTTTTTGAAATTCATTTTACTCTGTTTTAAGCCTACCTATGAGGAATTGAAACCTTTTCAAAGACCAGGGGCTGGTGCAAAATTTTTTGAGTTTTAAGCCTACCTATGAGGAATTGAAACATAGTATAAGTTCCATCTCCATTATTAGTTATTGTTCCAGTTTTAAGCCTACCTATGAGGAATTGAAACCCTGTATCTATTTGAGAAATAACTCCACTATCACTTACGTTTTAAGCCTACCTATGAGGAATTGAAACCCCTCCTTCTGGGAATTCGTTCAACGGTATTGTGATGTTTTAAGCCTACCTATGAGGAATTGAAACCGTCCCAAGCTATATTCCCTTGAGCCAAACTACCAGGTTTTAAGCCTACCTATGAGGAATTGAAACTGATTTGATTTTAGATATTTGCTTTCTAACGGATTCTGTTTTAAGCCTACCTATGAGGAATTGAAACATTTCTTAAAGGAATCTAAGAAATACGAAAACGTTTGTTTTAAGCCTACCTATGAGGAATTGAAACAGTGAAAAATTGGACAACATAGCTGAAAAATTAGAAGTTTTAAGCCTACCTATGAGGAATTGAAACCTTTGGAGTTCCATTTCAATCCTAACCATTCAATGGTTGTTTTAAGCCTACCTATGAGGAATTGAAACCTTTGGAGTTCCATTTCAATCCTAACCATTCAATGGTTGTTTTAAGCCTACCTATGAGGAATTGAAACCTTCTCTCGGTGCAGCATATTATATGTATAATGATATGTTTTAAGCCTACCTATGAGGAATTGAAACTGTGTAGTGAAGCTGTTATTATATACGAAAATGATGGTTTTAAGCCTACCTATGAGGAATTGAAACATAAACATCACATTTAGGATAAGTCCATACAAACCCTGTTTTAAGCCTACCTATGAGGAATTGAAACAATTATGGACAAGAAGGAACTCCAACTCTTGATGCTGGGTTTTAAGCCTACCTATGAGGAATTGAAACAATATTTTGGGAAATATAAAAAAGCACCTTTTAATCTTCGTTTTAAGCCTACCTATGAGGAATTGAAACGAATATGTGTGGTTTCGTGGGCTATAGATTCCAATAGTTTTAAGCCTACCTATGAGGAATTGAAACTCCTCTTGGCGGTCATATTCATTTTAGTATTCCGCCGTTTTAAGCCTACCTATGAGGAATTGAAACACAAAAGATGTTATTAATGTAAATAGTGAAGGCGGGGTTTTAAGCCTACCTATGAGGAATTGAAACAAATCATAATAATTTTGGGTACTGCAGATTGTATTAGTTTTAAGCCTACCTATGAGGAATTGAAACACTATGTTATCAAATTGTTTTAATAACGTTTAATAAGTTTTAAGCCTACCTATGAGGAATTGAAACACCTGAATTATATTACTTGGAGGACCAAAATGAGAGGTTTTAAGCCTACCTATGAGGAATTGAAACGCTAAAATTCCAACAATAAACAATTTGTATGGATGTGTTTTAAGCCTACCTATGAGGAATTGAAACTGGTTTTTATTTTGCCATAATTTTAATTCTAATTTTGTTTTAAGCCTACCTATGAGGAATTGAAACTATGCAATCTTGAACAATTCAAATAGTTTATCCCCAAGTTTTAAGCCTACCTATGAGGAATTGAAACAGATTCGTTCCAGATATAAAGATTACGAAGCTATCAAAGTTTTAAGCCTACCTATGAGGAATTGAAACTTGGTTCTTTTTTATTCTTTTCCCAGCTAATAACCCAAAGTTTTAAGCCTACCTATGAGGAATTGAAACAATGCTACTACCTATGGTCAGATTTGTAAATCTTTGGGTTTTAAGCCTACCTATGAGGAATTGAAACCCTCTCTGTCTTCATATTCCCCTTCGGGAATTTCAAGTTTTAAGCCTACCTATGAGGAATTGAAACTCCTCTTTAACAGAAGATTTTAATAAAGATGAAATAAGTTTTAAGCCTACCTATGAGGAATTGAAACCAAAAGGTTCTTTTCCAGAGTGAGAAACGGTCAAAGTTTTAAGCCTACCTATGAGGAATTGAAACCCCAATTTCTGTTTAGGATACCATCCATTCTTCATTGTTTTAAGCCTACCTATGAGGAATTGAAACATAGATAATAAACTACGTGTAACACATCCAAGACATTCGTTTTAAGCCTACCTATGAGGAATTGAAACCCTATTTCTGCATACTCACCATATATGGAATTTCTGCGTTTTAAGCCTACCTATGAGGAATTGAAACCATTTTTGAGGCTCTATCAGTTGAAATGCATACTGGAGTTTTAAGCCTACCTATGAGGAATTGAAACCAGTTTATAAAGGTTATGGTGATCCTACGAAGAAAGAGGTTTTAAGCCTACCTATGAGGAATTGAAACTATATTCTTTTATCAATTCCTTCGGTTTGACTTTTTCGTTTTAAGCCTACCTATGAGGAATTGAAACCCACAAAATATGTCCCTTTCCCCTCCAGTTTCCCTAAGTTTTAAGCCTACCTATGAGGAATTGAAACCTGTATAGTATATGATGAATCACGGAAAGGTAGTATAGGTTTTAAGCCTACCTATGAGGAATTGAAACGAAAACTTTTTATATAACTGGATTTCATTTCCTCTAAAGTTTTAAGCCTACCTATGAGGAATTGAAACACTTAGGCTCTCATCAGTTTCCTTTTTTATTCTTATTGTTTTAAGCCTACCTATGAGGAATTGAAACTCAAAAGGACGTGATGGAGCTCGTTTAATATATGGTATGTTTTAAGCCTACCTATGAGGAATTGAAACGGAGGACCTTAAAATGGCAAAAGTAGAGTACTCAGCAGTTTTAAGCCTACCTATGAGGAATTGAAACTATACTAAAGCGTATTTTTCGTCTTCAATTATAGCACGTTTTAAGCCTACCTATGAGGAATTGAAACATGACTGGGTTGACAATTCATCTGAGAATGTGAGTAGTTTTAAGCCTACCTATGAGGAATTGAAACTCTGATAGAATTCATAAGTGTCCTAAATGTGGAATTGGTTTTAAGCCTACCTATGAGGAATTGAAACACCCAATCTTTGACTTTATAGAAGTTGTATCCGATGTTTTAAGCCTACCTATGAGGAATTGAAACGCAGTTAGATTATAATTTCCTAAATCAACGTCTTGGTTTTAAGCCTACCTATGAGGAATTGAAACAGAAGGAAAAGGATTGGATTAAAGTTTTTCCAGAAAGGTTTTAAGCCTACCTATGAGGAATTGAAACTGGTATAGTTTTTGTAAGCATACCATAGGAAATTGTGTTTTAAGCCTACCTATGAGGAATTGAAACGAAGCTTGGAGTTTGGTAAATAATATCAAGGATTATTTGTTTTAAGCCTACCTATGAGGAATTGAAACCAAATACTTCTTACTTTTAATATCAGGTATCTTATGTTTTAAGCCTACCTATGAGGAATTGAAACACTGTTGCCCTAAATCTGTCCATGTAAGGCCGTAGTGTTTTAAGCCTACCTATGAGGAATTGAAACTACGATGTGGGAGTAAATTGGACTGATTTAGGACAGGTTTTAAGCCTACCTATGAGGAATTGAAACGTTTTAAGGCTTTTATTCCAGCTTCGCAAACCTGCGTTTTAAGCCTACCTATGAGGAATTGAAACCCTGATTCAATATCTGATCTTAATATTATTCGTTATGTTTTAAGCCTACCTATGAGGAATTGAAACGAGGAAATTAGAAAAATATCTAAAGAGGGAACTATGGTTTTAAGCCTACCTATGAGGAATTGAAACATTTTCGGCACAAACTTATTTATTGGAAAAATACTTTGTTTTAAGCCTACCTATGAGGAAATGCAAAAAGCGAGCAAGCTATCAAACCAGTCTCTTTGAGACCCTCCGAAGGAGTTCTATCGAACCTTCGGGGCAAGCCAGCAAGCAAGTAAAGTTGTATTGCTATCTTTGAGGAAAATATAAACAGTGAACAAGCTAAAAAGCTTGCAAGCCTTTAAGCCTGCTAGCTATTAAGGTTTTAAGCCTACCTATGAGGAATTGAAGCCCAAATTATTAAACGATATTTTGTCGAGTAATTTGTGTTTTAAGCCTACCTATGAGGAATTGAAACGAAGCATAATCCCTATCGAAATAGAGAATAGAGAAGTTTTAAGCCTACCTATGAGGAATTGAAACACCAATCCCAATCTTTTTTATGAAAAAGGCTTTTTCCTAGTTTTAAGCCTACCTATGAGGAATTGAAACTTACACCACCTAATATACTTTTAACAGAACATCCCCTTGTTTTAAGCCTACCTATGAGGAATTGAAACTCTAATGGATTGTATGAAGTTGAAATAAAACTAAAAGGTTTTAAGCCTACCTATGAGGAATTGAAACCTTCATAATTCTGGAGAGTATCACTTTCGAAATCAGCGTTTTAAGCCTACCTATGAGGAATTGAAACTCACTTATCCAAGTCCCTGATCGCATATGTCGATTAGTTTTAAGCCTACCTATGAGGAATTGAAACACCATAATTATCCCTCCTTTCTAATTTGCATTATATGTTTTAAGCCTACCTATGAGGAATTGAAACTCGCCTGAATATCCATTTTCAAAATATATATAATCTGTTTTAAGCCTACCTATGAGGAATTGAAACTTTGCACCGTCCATTTTTCAGCATTTACCTCGATTTCGTTTTAAGCCTACCTATGAGGAATTGAAACACAGGTTCTCCCCTAGCAAACCTACTGCCATAGCTATGAGTTTTAAGCCTACCTATGAGGAATTGAAACTCAGGTAAAGAACGTTTAATCTGGTCTTTGTATTTTTCAAGTTTTAAGCCTACCTATGAGGAATTGAAACTTCTGCTTCTTTCCGTGATTTGCAATGAAAGAGAGCGTTTTAAGCCTACCTATGAGGAATTGAAACTCTCATCATATGACGATAAAACTGCATTTGTTGAATGTTTTAAGCCTACCTATGAGGAATTGAAACTTGAAAACAAATAGTGCCTCTAAGTGATTCACACCGTTTTAAGCCTACCTATGAGGAATTGAAACATATAAACGTGAATGCCCGCAGGATAATATTCATTGTTTTAAGCCTACCTATGAGGAATTGAAACTTATCCTAATGATTAGGATTTACTATCCTATCGTGTTTTAAGCCTACCTATGAGGAATTGAAACAAGCGAGCAAGCTATCAAGCCCGTCTCTATGAGACCCTCCGAAGGAGTTCTATCGAACCTTCGGGGCAAGCCAGCAAGCTTTTAAGCTTACATATGAAATGAGTCAGAAAAGTATTGACAAATAAGAAAAATATATTATATTTTAAAGTGTTCGAGTATGGAAGAATATAGTGTTGATAAGGAGGTATAAGAGTGACAGGTAAAACAAGTAATAGGGGTTTTCTCTATTTGTTAGCAAGAATTCTGGGAGATATAAATGCAATATTAAAAGGAAAATCAGGTAAAAGAATTATACGCCGTCAAGCTGGCAAAATTGCAGGTAGAGGTATGAGAAAATTGCTTAAATGATTATGATAAAAAAATTAGAATGGGAAACCGGAATTGGATTATGCATTGCTATGCACATCGTGCTTTTATGATGAGAGAACTTATCAAAATAAAAAATACACAATATTTTAATCATACTATTTCTTATTTATACTTAAAATGCAGGTTATAAATTATTAAAAAGCATTATCTATTTTCTTACTTTGAAATTAATAATTTTTATTTTTTTCGTCTTAAGAATCTGGAGAGATTTTTAAAGATAAAAAAACAAATCTATAAAAAGTGTTAAACACATGATGGAGATAAAACATGTATACTACAAAATTTAAATGTAGTGTTGTAACACCAATGTTTATGTCAGGTGCAGACAAAAGGACACCTGAGTTGAGACCATCGGAATTTAAGGGCATGATGAGGTTCTGGTGGAGAGCAGCTAAGGCGGAAAACGATATTACAAAACTTAGAGAGGAAGAGGCTGAAATATTTGGTGGAACAGGTGAAAGTGAGGGAAAGAGTAAGGTAAATATAAAGATTGTTTGTGATAGAGAAATGTTAAAAAAATTTTCCGGTATGAACTTGAAGAACGATTACAACCTACAATGGAGTTATGGTAAACATTCAGGCATTGGATACATTTTATATTCAACAGTATTACGAAATAGTGAGCGGGGATTTATAAAGGATGGGTTTTCATTTGATTTTATTTTATCATCAATGGATGAAAAAACTTTTAAGCAGACCATTGCTTCTTTCTGGCTTACAATCTATCTTGGTGGACTTGGAACGAGGGCAAGAAGAGGTGGAGGATGCTTATCTGTTAAAGAAAAAGCTGGAGAAACTTTTGGATTAAGCTTTGTGCCTGAAGGAAATAATTCGCTTAAAAATTGGTTAATAGAGAATTTTAATAGGGCACAGGAAATGATTGGTGGCAAAGCAAAAGATTTTTGCTATTCTTACAGTAATTTAAGTATTTCAAGAGTTATGTTGAGTAACAAATCATTTAGAGATTGGAAAGAGACTCTTAACGATATAGGTTCACTTTACTCCAATTTTAGGTTAAAAAACAGAAACAAAATTTTTTTAACAGGAGCGTTTGGATTACCCGTAATGCATAGAAACACCAAAATAGTTGCTGCTAGATTAGGCAACAGGCTAAAATTAAACCGCAGATCAAGTCCTATAATTATTAAAGTTATGAAATTTAATAACAATTATTATTGGATGGCTATTAGATTAGCAGGGGAATTTTTGCCACCAGGTATTGTATTGATATCCAGAGATAGAAGAACCCAAAAACCGGAGTATAATTTAATTGATGAATTCTGGAACTTGTTAAAAAGAAAAGGAGAAGAAATTATTCTTTCTATACCAGAGAAACTTTTAAAAACAGTAGAGAAGATCAAAAAAACTAATCCAGATAAAATAGTTCTATTTGGTTCAAAGGCAAGGGGTGATTTTTATGAAAAATCGGATATAGATATAGCTGTATATGGTGAATACCCAGACGATATTGAGGGAAATATTGATATAGTAAATATTGCTAAAGCTGATCAAAAGCTAAAAGAGAAAATTGAAAGAGAAGGAATTAGCCTTTATGAGCGAAAGACTTAAAGCAATTTTTATAGACTTCGAAAGGACTTATAGGAATCTGATAGAAGCTACTAATAATGCCAAAACAGATTTGGAAATAGATGGCGCAATAAAAAGATTTGAATTATGTTATGAGCTTGCGTGGAAGATTATAAAGGAATATTTAGCTAATCTTGGTATTATATGCAAAAATCCTAGAGATTGCTTTAAGTATGCTTATCAAAATGGCCTTATAAATGACGAAAATGTATGGCTTGAGATGATAGGAGTAAGGAATCAGCTTGTCCATACATACACATCAGAACAATCAAGAGAAGTTTTTGAGAAAATGAGAAGTAAATACATAGAGGCATTTGAAAACCTTTATATTTCTATAAAAAAGGGAGTAAATGATGTGGAATATTAAACTAAAACAATTTCTCCACGATCCTGTTGATAAATGTTTTGGTATTCAAGGTC
>JACDNV010000011.1 GCA_017656425.1 Candidatus Neomarinimicrobiota bacterium
AACAAAATCATAATTGATAAAAGTAGAAAGTTCAACGTTAGGAAAGTTCAATGTTAAGAGAGTTCAATGTTAAATAGTTCAACGTTAAAAAAGTTCAATGTTCAACGTTAAAGAGTTCAACGTTCGACGTTTTAGAGTTCAATGTTACTACCTGCACAAATTTAGAACGTAAAACCCCGAACCTTGAAACCAGATCCTTGCTTGCAACAACCCCCGCGTGTCATTGCGAGGAGTCCCATTGGGACGACGAAGCAATCTGCTTCAAAAGAAGCCTGGCACTCAAAACATACCATAACCACCTCAACCAGGAGAGATTGCCACGCTTCGCTCACGCTCGCTCGCAACGACAGGATGGGATGATTTCTCCTTCATTCATCACCTATCAAAATCTCAATAGAAAATTTAACAGAACCAGGAGTTCGAGGTTAAAAGAGTTCAACGTTCGACGTTTTAGAGTTCAATGTTACTACCTGCACAAATTTAGAACGTAAAACCCCGAACCTTAAACATAGAACTTTGAACTTTGAACCATCTTCTGGTCATCTCCATCTTTCATTTCTCGTCGCGTCCCTGGCGGGAGGTACTAAGCCATATTCTCAGACTTCTAATTCACCCCATTAATACCTCTACAGGAATTCTTATATCCTCCCGGGTGGGATCGCTGATAAAATTCAATATCTCGAAACCTATCACCCTCCCATTTTTGTCTTTTACCAAAATCACTTCTGCTTCTGTTTCTTCTGAAAACATCTCTTTCTCAGGATCATCAAACCATACATTGAGAGTATTCCCTTTATGATCATAAAATATTCTTATTTTCTCCATAACTCCTCCCCAACTTTTATTTTATTAGTCAAATACGTTGTTATCACAAATCCTGTCGAATTTTCTATTTTCACCACAACGCATAAAAAATGTTTTACCAACCTTTTATAATAAAGTTGCACTGATTTGTCCCATTTACTTAGTCGCACCATATCCGGGTCCTTTCCTTTAAAGTATCTTTTATCTCTTGAAAATAATCGGCCATCACTGGATGTTTTTCGCTAATTATTCTATTCCATTGATTACTATCCAGTCTTACAGCCTTGTTCAGAGGGGTTTTTACTCTAAAAACTAACAAATAATCAATCCCGTTTTTATACTCTACATTTACAATTAGTGCTACTGGCGGGATTACCTAGATGTTAAGGAAAGTTCAACATCAAGAGAGTTCAACATTAAAAAGTTCAACGTTCAACGTTAGGAAGTTCAATGTTTTAAGAGTTCGACGTTCGACGTTTGAGAGTTCAATGTTACTACCTGCGCAAACTTAGAACGTAAAACCTTGAACCTTGAACTTTGGAACCTTGAACTTTGAACTTTGAACTTTGAACCTTGAACTTCGAACTTTGAACTTTGCACTTTGAACCTTGAACTTCGAACCTCGAACCTTGAAGAATCTGACCAATACTTTCCTAAATATTCCTTATTTTAAAGAAAATTTTATACCATATTTTCCTTATGAAAAGGAAATTTATGATAAAAGCCATTTCAACACAGAGACTACCTTTACCTTCTTATCTCCAATAATTTCCTCCGCTTCCCCATCTAAACTCACAATTAGCCCCTCTTTGATTCCAAATACATTCATCGTTTTCAATAACCCTGAAATCTCTCTTTCTCTAATATCCGGATTCCAGCTAAGCGTAACCTGCACCGGAACAAGTCGCTTAAACTCCTCAACCAGAAAATCACATTCAAAATTATTCTTATAGAAGTACACTTTCCCCCCTCTTCTGCAAAGCTCAGTAAAAACCATATTCTCGAGCAATTTACCTTTTTCATCTTCCAGAGAAATAGAATTTGCCGTATATAGACCATTATCATAAAAATAAATTTTTTTGTTGCTCATTTCCTGTTTAACAACTGAAGGCTCATATTTTCCTACCACTGCGGCAACATAGTTATCTGCTATATACTCTATAAACTCATAAAGAATATTTTTACCTATAGAAATTCCCCGAGATTTCAACTCATTAAAAATCTTATTCACCGAAAACTCTCTGGTAAAATTGCCAAACAACCTCTTAATCATATATTTCAGGATATAACTATTTCTGATCCGATACTTCTCTATTATATCCCTGTAGAGCATTAAGTTAAGATACTCCTGCAATACCCTCAGCTTCAAACTCTTATCAAAATTCACTATTTCCGGATATCCACCCCATAAAAGGTATTCCTCAAACATCCTGTTTACCTCTGAAATACCTTTACTCGAATATAAATCCACCTCAACTCCTTTAAATGTCAAAAACTCTCTGAAAGAGAGAGGCAGATTTTCAATCGTTATTGCTCTCCCCCTTAAGGACGCTGATATTTCTCTACTTAAAACTCTCGAATTTGAGCCCGTGATAAAAATATTCTTTGTTCTGGTATCATACACCCTTCGGACAAATTTTTCCCAGTTCTTCAGGTTCTGAATCTCATCGAAGAAAACAAAAATCTCAGCATCCTTTACATCATGATACAACTCTTTGTACGCGATAAAAATATCATCGTAATCAAAACTCTCAAGCAATAACCTCTCATCTTCAAAGTTTATATAAAGTATCCGTTTCTTCTCTATACCCCTACTTATCAAGTCCCTCATCGTCTGGAACAAAAGGTATGTCTTACCCGATCTTCTTGGCCCCGTTATTGAAATAATCTTACCTGTATCCACCGGTACAGCAACTTTTCTTCTTTTCAGCTCAGGAAAATCACCTACGTGAAACTCTCTGATTATTCTCTTCAAAATCTCTCTCATGGGGCTACCCCGTTTAAAGAGTTCGACGTTAGAAAAGTTCAACGTTCAACGTTATGAAGTTCAATGTTACTACCTGCGCAAATTTAGAACGTAAAACCCCGAACCTTGAACCCAGATCCTTGTTTGCAATAACCCCCGCGTGTCATTGCGAGGAGTCCCATTGGGACGACGAAGCAATCTACTTCAAAAGAAGCCTGGCACTCAAAACATACCATAACCACCTCAACCAGGAGAGATTGCCACGCTTCGCTCACGCTCGCTCGCAATGACAGGATGGGATGATTTCTCTTTCATTCATCACCTATCAAAATCTCAACACAAAATTTAACAGACCCAGGAGATCGAGGTTAAAAGAGTTCAACGTTCGACGTTTGAGAGTTCAATGTTAGATAGTTCGACGTTAGAAAAGTTCAACGTTCAACGTTATGAAGTTCAATGTTACTACCTGCACAAATTTAAAACCTTGAACCTTGAACTCAGCTGTGGCGTCACACCGTCCTCCACAATGGCGTGTTAAGCAGCTTTTTGAGTTATTAATTCTTTTTCAAATTCAACTGAATAAGATAGTACCGTCTTTAAATCCATTCTTTTCGAAGCGTTGAGAATTTCAATACCTACAATTCTATTGTCAGAGGTTGTATCTATATTGATACCCTCATCAATTTCTATAACCCCTTCTGGAGTTTCATCACTCAGCTTCAGATACAATGCATCTACTTCATCATCGTAGTATACTTTCATTTCTTTCTCCCTTTCTTTACAGGATAACTTGTTATTACAGTTACTATATCATCTTCCACAGAAACGACAATTTTCAATGGATATTTGAACCCTCGAACATATTCCACAATCTCTTGATTGCCCTGAATCAATTTCTTTTTCTCGAGAATTTCTTTGATTGTTCTTTCTGAAATCTTATACAATTTCCCCCTTCTCTTCGCATGACGAGAAAATTTAATCTTCACAAAGTACTATATCCCTCTTACTTTCTGTTCAACACTACTTTCAGAGTTCGATGTTTTAAAAGTTCAACGTTCAACGTTATGAAGTTCAATGTTACTACCTGCGCAAACTTAGAACGTAAAACATCAAACCTTTACTTTGAACTTCGGAACTTTGATCTTGGACCTTGAACTTTAAACTTTGTAACTTTGAACTCCGAGCTCAGGCATGGAACAAAACAGCAGTTATTCAGCGTCTTGATAAGTAAGCAATATATCAGTTTTATAAAAGTTGCTTGAACTCTTCAACAGTTAATCCAGCTCGTTTTATGATCTTTCGCAATGTACCCTTTGCTAACTCATGATGATCTGGAACAACAACTCGTCTATGCGGATACACAACTTGTCGTAAAACACTATGCGGCTGCCTTTTTGTCTATCTTTTTCATAACCTATCTTCCGCAAAGCTGCCACCACTTCACGTCCTGATATCCGCGGAAGCGTACTCATACAATAACATCTACAATTTCTTCATCTATGGGAGGTGGGATAGGTTCATCATGAGCCTTCAGACTTTCAATATAGACTTCTATCGCTTCTTGAATATTTTCCAAAACCTCTGCACGTGTCTTCCCTTGAGAAATACAGCCAGGTAGAGAAGTGACCTCCGCTACAAACATTCCATCTTCGTCCTGCTCAATAATGACTCGATACTTCATAACTTCCCTCTACTTATTACTATTGTCAGCAACCATACCCACCCGCCCTCTGAAGTATCTGCCTGCCAACAGACAGGTCAGCGGAGCAGATGGTTATGTATTTAAGCCTGTTTAACGTTACTGAGTTCAACGTTCGAGATTTTTTCCGCTTGCCCCGAAGGTTCGTAGAACTCCTTTGGAGGGTCTCTTTTCCAGAGGGATCTCTTTCCCATAGGGATCACTTTGAGATGAGATGAGATGAGACAGGCTTGCAGGCTGATAGGCTTGCTAGCTTGCTCTCTGGCTCGCTTGCCGGCTGAGCGTGGCAGAAACTTGAACTTCGAACATTGAACATCGAACACATAGAGTCACAATTTCCTTATAAACTTATCAACCGAAAGTCTTGCTTGTTTTAATATATGTGCTAATGTAGACCTCTTTATAGGCTTATGAGCAGGAACGATTAATTTTAATACTTTACTCCCTTCGCGTTTCTGCAGCCTAATATGATAACTCCTCCTCCGAACTATAACCCAACCATCTCTCTGTAACGCCTTTATAACTTTATCATAATTAAGACTTGGAACCTTGCTCATATAGCTAATTCCAATTCCTCGGCCCCCGAAACAGTTAATACATCATCCTCTACCGATTCCAGATATAGCTCGATTGCTTCTTTTATGTTTTTTATAGCTTCCTCTCTTGTGTCTCCCTCAGAAATACATCCGGGCAAAGAGGGCACTATCACAGTGTATCCACCATCCTCACTTGGCTCTAAATAAACTTTTATTTTCATCCTCTCCTCCTTTTAGCCCGATAAAACATCACAAGGAATTCGTTTTGAAAAAAGTTCAACGTCCGACATTATGAGAGTTCGAGATTCTTTCCGCAAGTCCCGAAGGTCCGTAGAACTCATTTTGAGGATCTCTTTTCCAGAGGGATCTCTTTCCCATAGGGATCTCTTTGAGATGAGATGAGATGAGATGAAACAGGCTTGCAGGCTTGTTCAACTAACTTCAACCTTATATTCTTAATTCTCAATTCTACATTCTCAATCATTTCACGCTGTTTGATGTTGTTTTTACTATTGATGACAATATCATACAGAGTTCCTCAACTCTTTCAAAAATTTCTGAACCATCAATATATCCAGAATCTTTCAATAACCTCAGCCAGTATCTAGTTTCTTTTGCTTCCTTTAATGCTATATTCATTTTAGCTAAAAAATCTCTCTTACTCTGCGCTGACTCAGCTTCCTCAACATTCGCACCTATTGATGTTCCAGACCTCAAAAGCTGCTTTGAAAGTACAAACTCTCTTCTATTCTCAACCAAAAATTTATAAACCCTTATCACCTCCAATGCAAACTCATAACTCTTATTCACTACCAGATTATCTCTCAACTACCTTCTTCCCCTAATTCTCAATTCTCAATTCTACATTTTACATTATCTTTTACGGCTTCGCCACCTCAGTCACAGGTGACTCAATTCAATTTAAACTATTTATCCCTTACAAACTTACCGCTTCTAAATCCTGCTCTATTTATCAATTACGACAATAATTTAATACCATATTCTCGTAAAAAAAATGTTGATTTTATATTTTTAGTCTGGGAAGATCAAAGCTGTGATTTATATCAAATAATTACACATTTTGTGATCTAAAATGAATTTTAATATATATTAAGACATTATAACTATATTGAAATAATTTCAAATATGAAAGAAAACCAAATAAATTCATTTTATAACAAGAATTTTCCTTACTACACTTATACCTTCTAAATCAATTCTTAATAAATACACCCCTGATTGCAAATAACCACAATCGAATCTAAATGTATTGGTATAAGAGGATAACTCCGTATTCGTAAGAAGTCTTATCAGACATCCTCTAATATCATATATTGAAATTGATACTCGTGACTGTCTTTCTAATTTTATATTCAAATTAAAAAATATATTTGCTGGATTGGGATATATTTCTATATTATATGAATTATCTATTGTGTTCGTATCATTGGATGGAACTACAATAGTTCGAACTATATCAATATACTTTGTTTCTTTGCCATCGTAATCAACACTGCTTAAAAGATAACTGTATGTACTACCTTTTGTAACATTTCTGTCAGTAAAAGTATAGTTATTTGGATATGAGCACGTACCATGTCCAGTAAGCTCATCATAATCAGCAAAACTTGCCATCATTTTAAATTCAGAATCATTTATACTCCTGTAAATTTTAAATCCTAAATTATCAATTTCTGACTCAGTTATCCATTCCAGTTTAATATCAGGTTCAATATATTTCACATTAAAATATGAGATCATTACAGGCAATGAACCGTCGGTATATATGAAATTTGCATAATAAATATCATCCAGATGAATACACGCTTTATTACCTTCACTACTTCCTCCATAAAACATCCATGAATCTATACTTGCACCATCTAAGAGCCCACCCTTAGGTAAGTCATCCCCGATAAGCTCGCCATTTACCCATAAATCATATTTATTAGGTGCAACAGCTTGTACTCCATTGTAGTTATAATTTTTTGTGCTGGATGAATTATTTCCCCATATTTCTATTACATAATTCGTATTTTGATTTAACGTTACCCCACTCAATTTTTTCCAGCTATCACTATCTCTGTAATATACACATACAGTACTATCAGTTATATAATCAAAACGAAGACCTGTAAAAACCATATCAGTAGAGAAACTGCTATTATTTGAATAACAATTTCCATCCCCCTGAAAAAAATACCACTTCCCACCGGTTCCACCACTGAAACGAATCAAAAATTTGATTGTGAAGCTATTCCCTGGTGAATAATTATAAACACTGAATTTGTTGTATGATGTAGAGCTGGAAGCTACCCCCTTTAGCTCGGATTCGGAGCCAAATCCTGCTATACCTGGATTTTCAAGATAAAATCCACCTCCACCACTACCAACTCTGACTCTCTCTGTTCCGCCATTTGCCCCGGGTGATGGTAAAAACGTGGTGTCTTCACCAGAAGTAAAACTTCCTGTATCAACTCCAAAACTATAATACCACACTTGAGCATGTAATAGTTGTAAAAATGAAGCATAAACAAACAATCCAATGATAATGAATCTTAAATATTTAACCATTTAATTAGCCGCTTTATCTTTATTCGCTAGTAAATTATTTAATGAATTTATTATAGTCAATTATTTTTTTTAATTCTTAAAAATAAAAAATAATTAATTATCTATGTTCTAAATCTGACTTCTTCAACTTTTGTATTTTCATCTATTTTTACTAGCTCAATACCCGCTATCTCAACAAAATCCTCTAAGTAGTTAATGTCAATTGCCTGACTGAAAACCGTATGGTGAGCTCCACCAGCGTAGATCCATGCGGTAGCAGCTGTCTTCAAATCCGGTTTTGGTATCCAGAATACCCTTGCCACAGGTAACCTAGGCATTGGTCTTGGCGGTTTTATTGTCTTTACTTCATTCACTATCAACCTGAATTTATCGCCTATGTCTATTAATGATGCATTAATAGCTTCACCCTCATCAGCATCAAAAATCAATCTTGGTGGATCATCCTTTCCTCCAATAGAAAGCGGATAAATCTCTATTCGAGGCTTTTCACTGGCAATTGATTCACATACCTCCAGCATGTGTGCTCCAAGAACAATCATATTCCCCGGCTCTAAGTGATACGTATAGTCCTCCATAAATGTTGTACCTCCGTTTAGACCATCTGACATCACTTTTACAGCTCTTACCATAGCCGCTGTCTTCCAATCTCCTTCTGCACCAAACCCATATCCCTTCGCCATTAATCGCTGGACTGCAAGTCCGGGTAATTGCTTAAGCCCATGCAAATTTTCAAATGTTGTTGTAAACGCTTTAAAATTACCATCTTTTAAAAACCTTTCCAGTCCTATCTCAATTCGAGCTGCATCTTTCAAATTCTGATACTTCTCTCCCCCTTCCAGAAGTTTTTGATCTATCTCGTACTGTTCTTTATACTCTTCAATTAGGTTCAGAATCTCTTTCTCATCTACATTATTAACATATTCTACCAGATCACCAACACCGTATCCATTTACCGAAATACCAAATACCTTCTCTGCTTCTACCTTGTCACCTTCTGTTACAGCCACATCTCTCATATTATCACCAAATCTTGCTATTTTCATCCCCTGCATGTCAGCCCAGGCAACGGCTACCCTCATCCAGATAGCAATCTTCCCCAGGGTCTCATCATCCTGCCAGTGACCGGTTACAACCTTCCTTCTTATTCCCATTCTTGTACAGATATATCCAAACTCTCTATCACCATGGGCAGATTGATTCAGGTTCATAAAATCCATATCTATCGTATCCCAGGGGATATCCCTGTTGAATTGCGTATGAAAATGAAGCATAGGTTTTTTTAGAATATTTAGTCCCCTTATCCACATTTTTGCAGGTGAAAATGTGTGCATCCAGAAAATTACCCCAACACACTCTTTTTGACTATTCACATCATGACATACCTTTTCTATAGCATCAGAAGTTGTAACTACCGACTTAAACAAAAGCTCAACAGGTAGTTTACTAGATTTATTTAACTCATTTACCATACTTTGCGAATGCTCTTCAACTTTCCTTAATGTTTCCTCACCGTATAAATGTTGACTACCTGTAACAAACCAAACTTTGAAATTCTTATAATCAATCATATCAAACCCCTATCATTTATCTATTTTTTTGACCATAATAAGAATCAGGACCATGTTTTCTTAAATAATGTTTTTTTATTACATATTCTGGTAAATCTTTTACATCTGGATTTAATAACATAGTTTTAAAAGCCATCTCAGCAATCTTTTCCAGTATTAAACTATTTTTAACGGATTCAATAGGTGTTTTACCCCATGTAAATGGGCCATGACCTGCGACAAGTATTCCTGGATTCGAATGTAAATCATACTTTTTCATTGTTTCGACAATTACCTTTCCTGTATTTCTTTCATAATCTTCAAAAACCTCTGCTTCGGTAAGATATCTGGTTAATGGGACTGAACCAAAAAAATTATCCGCATGAGTAGTGCCAAGGCATGGTATTTCCATATTTGCCTGAGCAAATACTACTGCATAAGTACTATGAGTGTGTGTAACGCCACCTATTTCTGGAAAAGATTTGTACAACTCAATATGAGTCTTTAAATCAGTGGAAGGATTTAATTTTCCCTCGACAACCCTTGCATCAAGAGAGACCACTACCAGATCATCAACTGTTAAATCATCATAGTCCACACCGCTTGGCTTTATGACAATCATGTTTTTTTCTCTATCAATACCACTAACGTTTCCCCATGTAAGGATTGCAAGATTATATTCTTTTATCAGTTTATTAGCTTTTAACACTTCTTCTTTTAACTTTTCAAGCATCGTTTACCTTCCTTATTGAGTCCCTTATTTCTAGAAGTTCCTTCATAATGCTATACAGATTACCTTCAAATTCTTTTGTACCAAACGCATCATGCAATTGACAATAGAGCTTATACAGCCTTTTATAAACTTTATTATTATCCACATCGGGATGATATACTTTACTAGTACCTGACATTTTACTCTGCGCTTCAAAGACAGAGTCATATCCACCCGCCTCGCTACCGGCTGCCACAGCACCAAAAATCGCAGCACCAAGGGCACAGGTTTGTTCGCTTCTCGTAACCTTCATTGGTCGACCAATAATGTCTGCATATATCTGCATTAAAAGTGGATTCTTAAATGCCAATCCTCCACAATTTATCACATCTTTAACTCCAACTCCATACTCTTCAAGCCTATCAATAATCCTCAATGCACCAAATCCAGTAGCTTCTATCAGCGCTCTATAAATTTCGTGAGGTTTAGTATGAAGAGTCTGTCCCACAAGGAGACCGGTGAGCCGAGCATCAACCAGTATAGTCCTGTTTCCATTATTCCAGTCAAGAGCAAGTAAGCCACTTTCACCAGGTTTTATCTTTTCCGCCATCATACTAAGAGTCTTGAATTTTTCAGCAGTTGTAGATCCATAACTCTCCGGGACCAGATTGTTTACAAACCATAAAAAGATATCACCAACACCTGACTGCCCGGCTTCTATTCCATAATATCTCTCTATTACAGAACCGTCAACAATACCACAAACGCCGGGAATATCAGCGAGCTCTCTATTTTTAGGATAAATCATAATATCACAGGTACTGGTTCCAATTATCTTTACTAAAGTTTCTTCTTTTATTCCAGCTCCCACAGCTCCCATATGAGCATCAAAAGCACCAACTGCTACAGTTACATTTTCACTTAGTCCTAATTTTTCCACCCAGTAACCTGACAGATTACCTATTCTATTATTCGATGTACACGCTTCTTCATAAAGGTTATCTCTTAATTTCTCAAGCCCGGGCGATAAGATCTTTAAAAATTCCTTATCAGGCAATCCTCCCCATTCCTTATTGTACATCGCTTTATGTCCAGCAGCACATACACTCCTTTTTATATTTCCTGGCTTTGTATCACCAACAAGATTGGCAGGTATCCAGTCACATATCTCCACCCAGCTATACGCAGCATCAAAAACCTCAGGATCAATGTTCTTGCAGTGTAAAATCTTGCTCCAGAACCATTCTGATGAGTACACACCCCCTATCTTGGCAAGATACTGAGGTCTATACTTTCTGGCAGTTTCTGTGATATAACCGGCCTCTCTATGACTTGTATGATCTTTCCATAACCAGACATATGCGTTGGGATTATTTTTAAACTTCTCATAATAACAAAGGGGGGCCCCATCTTCATCCACTGGCATTGGACTGCTACCGGTTGTATCAACACCTATACCTATAACATCTTCATTTTTAAAATTTTTATCATTTTCCTTGGCTATTTTTAAACTTTCTTTTATGGTATCCTCAATTCCTTTTAAATAATCATCGGGGTTTTGACGTGCAAGTTCAGGATTTTTTGAATCGATAATAACTCCATTTTCTCCAGATGGGTAATCATAAACGTATGTCGCTACCTCTTCGCCGTCATTGATGTTTACAATGACAGACCTGACCGAATTAGTGCCAAAATCCAGTCCGATTGAATACTTTGGCATTTTTATTCCTCTCCATCTTTATAAAAATATCAATTTATCCTCTAAAATAGAGATAAACCGCAAGTATAATTACTAATACCAACGCTGAAGCCAATACATCGCCCCATTTCCAGCTAGAACGAGACTCTTTTTTATGTTCTTCCGTCACAGTAGCATATGTTAGACCAGTTATTTTGCTTTCATTTGGTTTTTCCGTCAAATAACTTACCACAATCATTACTATCAAACTGACTAAAAAAATGAATAAGCTATAATATTGAAAGAATATATTATTAATAATCCATAAAAAGGAGCCCTCAGGGTATTCAAAACCAGGGATTAATTTTACTGGAGTATCAATTGCAAGTCGAAACAGACCAAGAAAAAATCCTACCCCAAGAGCGGCCAGGCAACCTTTAGCATTTAATCTTTTACTAAATATTCCCATAAAAAATACTACAAAAATAGGAGGTGCAAGATATGCTTGTACACCCTGCAAATAATCATAAAGTCCCTTGCTACCCTTTATAACAGGAAGCCATAATATACCTATCAATACCATAATTGTCGTTGCTATCCTACCAACCCATACAAGTCTCTCCTGAGATACTCCTCTTCTTATCCTTGAATAAAAATCCATCGTAAATAATGTTGAGCTGGCATTAAATACACCTGCGAGCGAACTCATCAAGGCTGCAAGAAGCCCGGCGACAACAATTCCTCTCACACCAACAGGTAAAATATTCGCTACCATTAATGGAAAAGCTTCTTGAGCCCTGTCCCTTATAATGTTTCCATTAGCATCAATTAAGTGCTGCTGAAATGCCGGAATTTTACCACTAACAGCTATAGCATAGCAGATAATACCCGGTATGATAAAAATGAAAACAGGTAAAAGTTTAAAAAACGCAGCAGCAATTGATCCACGTCTTGCAACCTTTTCATTTGGTGCAGTCAAAACTCTCTGTACAATATACTGATCTGTTGTCCAGTACCACAGACCAACAATGGGTGCACAGAAAAGCATACCAACCCATGGATAATTATCGTTAAAATACCATGCCATCCTTGTTACCTCTTTTACAGGTGCCCATGTAGCCTGCACACCATCAGGAACAATCGGTTTCCATAAATTGAACATCTCAGAACCGGCTATAGCTTTCATCTCTCCCCATCCACCAAGAAACTTCAAACCAAAAATTGTTACGAGTGCTGAACCAATTATCAGTATTATAGTCTGTATCGCTTCAGTATATGCTACAGCTCTCATACCACCTAAAACTGTATATAATCCAGTAATCAATATCACAAGAAGCGAACCAATATAAAAACTATCCAATCCAAGGAATCTTATTTCAGGCAATAAGACAGAAAATACAATACCTCCTGCAAAAATACCCACAGCTATTTTAGTCAATATATAAGCAATAAGAGAGATACCCGATAATACTGTTCGTGCAGTAGGAGAAAACCTTTTCTCAAGAAACTCAGGTGTTGTAAAGACCTTTGATCTCATATAAAAAGGAACCATAACCCATGCAAGAACCAGAAGACACCATGCATGTAACTCATAATGTGCCATTGCAACCCCATCGGTCGCACCAGTACCAGCCAGACCAACTATGTGTTCAGAGCCAATATTGGAGGCAAATATGGAAGCTCCTATTATGAACCAACCGAGGTGTCTACCGGCTAAGAAATAGTCATCGGCAGTTTTTTTCTGCCTTTTCATTACTACCCATGCTATACCAAGGATAAATGCAAAATAGGCAAATATAATTAACCAGTCAATGGGATATAACGCCTTCACTGTACACCTCCAGGTTTTTTTATGTTTTATAAACTACTTTACAGAAAATTTAAATATGGTTGTGTGAGTATATGTCTCTCCTGGTCTTAATACAGCTGATGGAAAATTTGGATGGTTAGGTGCATCAGGAAAATTCTGGGGCTCCAGACATAATGATGTTCTAAAATTATACTTCACACCACCTTTGCCTTTCTTCGTACCGTCCAGAAAATTTCCTGAATAAAACTGAATTCCAGGCTGGTCTGTCAACAACTCCATGTTAATTCCACTCTCAGGAGAATAAAGCTCGACTACTTTTCTTATCTGTCCGTTATAACTATTTAAAACCCAATTATGATCATATCCACCAGCAAATTTCAACGGTTCATAATCTTTATCAATATCCTGCCCGATTTGTTTTGGCTTTCTGAAATCCATCGGTGTCCCGGTAACATCTCTTAACTCACCCGTGGGTATAAGTTCCTTATTAGTTGGAGTAAAATAATCTGCATCTATCATCAATTGATGGTTTAGGATTGTATTATCAAACGAACCGCTTAAATTGAAGTACCCGTGACTTGTCATATTTACAATAGTAGGTTTATCTGTCGTTGCTTTAAATGATATTTTCAATTCATTCCGATCTTTAAAAAGAGAATATGTAACCTTCGCATGAAGATTCCCTGGATACCCCTCTTCGCCATCAGGACTATCGAGAGATAAAACCAAAGAGACACAGGAATCATCAGATACTGTTCTGGCATCCCATAACTTTTTCCCAAAATGATTTTTACCTCCATGCAAATGATTTTCACCATTATTTATTGTTAATTGATACTCTTTTCCATCAAGGGTAAACCGTCCTTTTTTAATTCTATTTGCAAATCTGCCAACTACGATTCCAAAAAATGAATCATCTGCTATATAATCATCCAATGAATCAAAACCCGCAAGAACATCTACCAACTTCCCATTTTTATCGGGAACAAAAATTGAAACGAGAATACCACCATAATTTGTAATCTTAACAGCCATATCATTGTTATTTTTCAAGGTATAAAGGAAAACATCTTTACCATTGAATGTCCCAAATTTCTCTTTCATAATATGCCTCCTATTTTTTTGACAACCAGTATAGAGTATCATAACTATTATAATAACAAAAAAATTGCATAACAAATAAATTTCCTTTCTCATTTTTCACCTCATTTATTATTCCCCACAAAAGCTCTGCATTTTTTCTTTAAAATAAGCAATTTTTCATGCACCGTAAAAATAAACATTTTGAATCTACCAAAGCAATGTTTTTTAAGTTACATAACAATATCTTTATAGTATGCTTGTTAACAGTTTATATTTACTCACTTTAATTTCCACAAAAATATCATTTTAAAATACTATGCGTTGCGGTTATAAATCTAACAAATCGAACTAACAATCTTTAAGGTTAATAAATACATAACCAGAACCCAGAGAAAACTCAAAAGCGTACCAATTAGAAAATACTCAGTCAGCCTCATCTTTGTTCTATTATCACCAGAAATATCTCCGAACCTATAGATTGCCTTCATTGTTAGCAAAAACCCTATCAGCGACCGCTCTCCCATTACTAAAAGAATAAAAATTAGAGTTCTTTCTATTATACCAATATACTTTCCCGCACTATCAAATCCCTTTGGTAGATCATTTATTTTAAATGGCCTCATTACTGTCTTCACAAAAAAAGAGCCTGCAAACGCTACTAGAAGCCATGCAACAGAATATATAAAATATTTTATTACCTGATCAGACATACTGCAACGCGTAAATTCAATCCAGCTTATCTTTTATCAATATAGTTTCTTTAAGTATCTCATATATTTCAACCCTATATGGTTAATAATACAATACTTAACCTTATATGGTTGAATTATTTAATAATCACATTGTCAATTGTAAATATTGAATCTATAATCTGCCTTATTGAATAGTTATTGATGTACTTATTTATTGATTCGGGGGACACTCTCTCAACATCAGCGACTTTTGTTATACTTCTTAATTGTTTATACAATACAAACCTTCGAAAGGTCAATTCGTCCCATCTCCTCAATATCTGAGACATCAATACAAGATTATTATTTATAAGGTCAATAAATTCCTCTTTAAAATCACCTTTAATTCTAAAATAACAATTTTTCTTTTTTATCTCATCTAAAGCTCTGCGAGCATATTCAAAGGCAGAACCCATCATCTCGCCAGGGTTTTCCCTGATTTCTGTATCAATCTGTCCTATACCAATTCCAAAGCGAAACACCAATGGATAAGTCTCAGCCAGTATGGTAAATGCTAATTCAATGGGACATGACATCAATACTCCCTGTATTTCATCACCCCTTGTTACCACAAAACCAGATATCGGTTTTATCTTCTTATTTATACTCTTTATCTTTCGCGGTAAATTTTTAATATAGTTCTGGTTTCCCTCATCACGAGATTTAATCACATCAGCAGTGATAACTATATACTTTCCTTTTATCGCCATAAAATAAATATCCTAATTTTCATTTACCTGTAGCCATTCATAATATTTCTTGATACCCTGTTCTAAAGGAGTAAATTTATCCTGATAACCAGCCTCTCTTAAATTAGTTAAATCTGCCTTTGTAAAACTCTGGTATTTTTCCTTTAGCCCTGGAGGAAATGGAACGTATTCTACTTCACCTTTACCCAATATGTTTTTCCAAATATTGAAAACCTCATTAAAACTCCTTGCTATACCAGTACCCACATTAAAAATACCTTTATACTTTTTGTTAGAATTTATTGCAAAAAATAGATTCACCTTTGCAACATCTTCAACATATACAAAATCCCTCAATTGTTCACCTGGGTCATACCCATCGGAACCTTCAAATAACCTCACTACCCCTTCCCCTTTTAACTGATTGTATATCTGGTATACCATCGACGACATTTCACCCTTATGTCTTTCTCCTGGGCCATATACATTAAAGTATCTCAACCCAACTAAGGTTATATCGACATTTTTAATGATCCTGCGCACATAATTATCGAACAAAAGCTTCGAAAATCCATAAATATTTACAGGAACTTCATTAACCCTATCTATTCTAGAATCTCTATTCTTTCCGTATACTGCAGCACTTGAAGCATATATAAAATCGATGCCTCTTGAAATTGCATAGTTTAATAACTTTTTCGAATAATTATAATTGTTATCTAACATATATTTTCCATTATATTCGGTTGTATCGGTACAAGCCCCCTGATGAAAGATTACTTTTATCTGATTGCCAGCTTTTTCTTTCTCAATGCACTCTATAAATTCGTCTTTGTCCATATAATCGAAAAATCTTGCCGTCCTTATATTCTCAAATTTAGATCCATCTTTTAAATCATCAACTATAATTATATTATCGATTCCCTCATTGTTTAGCAGTTTAACTATATTACTGCCTATAAATCCTGCCCCACCTGTTACTACATACATATATAGCCCTCCAGCGCATCAAGTTACATCTTTAAGTGCACCATTTTTCATCTCATTCATCAACTCGAATTGATTGACAGTTGCTGTACCTATTTTTCCAACTACTATACCAGATGCAAGGTTCGCTATTTCACCTGATATAAAACAGTCGCCAGTAATGGCGAAAACCGCCGAAAATGTACCAATAAAGGTATCTCCGGCCCCACTGACATCATACACTTCCTTTGCACGGGTTGGTATTCTCTTATACTCCCCATCTTTTTTCTGTATGAAGACACCATTTTCTCCAAGGGTTACAACTAATCCATCAAGCTCATATTTGTCTATTAATGACGTAGAAAACTTCTTAATATCATTAATAGTCAGATCAAGCTTCGAAACAGCCCACTTAAACTCATTAAAATTAGGCTTTATGATCGTAGCTCCAGTGTACTTGTTATAATTGTCACCCTTGGGATCTATCACAACCGGTACTTTGCCTCTTAACATCGAAATAATTTCTTTTGTGAGCTCAGGAGCCATTAATCCCTTTGCATAATCGGAAATAACAGCTACATCATGACCACCACTTATATCCTTAATAAACTTAATTATGTCATTTTGAATTTTATCTTCAACATAACGAACTTCTTCCTCATCGATACGCACCACTTGTTGCTTATGTGCTATAACCCTCGTCTTAACCGTTGTAATCCTTTTATCTCTAAATATTTTTGTCTTTATACCAGCTCTATCAAAAAGCTTCTTTAATATTTTTGAATTTTCATCATGACCTGCCAATCCTATACACATTACATTACAACCAAGTGCTCTCATATTCAAAGCAACATTACCCGCTCCACCCGGTCTATACTCAATACTCTCTACTTTAACAATAGGTACAGGTGCCTCAGGAGAAATTCTACTTACACTGCCCCAGATATATTTATCAAGTATAAAATCACCAATTATAAGTGCATTAACTTTTTCAAAATTTTTAACGATTTCTAAAAAATCCATCTTACTTGATCAACTTATCTATTAATGGATGGTCAAAACTTTTATCAACCCCCTCTGCTTTGGCGTTCCTTATTTGATAAACAAGCTCAATCGAAGGTCTTACACTATCAACACCAGGTCCTTCACCTTTTAGTATTTTCTCGTACATTATTGTATGTAAATCTTCAAAACCTGAAGAAAATTCTAATTCCTTTCCATCTATCTCAATTGATCTAAAACTCCTAATACCATCCCTCCTGACCACTTCAGGCAAGTCATTATAATCCAGAGAAAGAAACCATTTTACTCTCGCTCTTTCAAGTTCAAGAATCCCGACACATTTCTTCTCATTTGAAAGGAGCACTACTGTGTTTTCTGCTTTGCCAAAAATCCACAATAACATATCAAAAAAATGTATCCCGATATTCGTAGCCACACCTCCAGATTTTGATAAATCGCCCTTCCATGAGTAAAAATACCATCTACCTCTTGGTGTAATATATGTTAGATTAATATCGTGTTTTTTAATACCGCCACCCTGCTTTAACAAAGATGATTCAGAATCAATACGTTTTTTTAAATCTTTAATAGTTTTATGTTCTCTCAGCTGCAGAATTCCCCATACTTTTCTACCATATTCTTTTTCAAGCTCCTTTAAAGCATCGAGATTCCAGGGGTTCATAACCATGGGTTTTTCGCAGATCGCATCAGCACCGACACGAAGAGCAAAACGAATATGTGCATCATGCAAATAATTCGGTGAACATATACTGACGTAATGTATTCTTTTATCTTTTCCCAACCTTCTCAACTTTTCGACATGGCGATCAAATCTTTCAAACTCTGTAAAAAAATCCACATCAAAAAAATACCTATCCATTACACCAACTGCATCGTGAGGATCCAAAGCTGCAACGAGTCTGTTTCCCGTTTCCTTTATAGCTTTCATATGCCTTGGTGCTATATAACCCGCTGCCCCGATAAGTGCAAAATTCTTCATATTCACCTCAACCAAAAATCACAAAACATAAGGTTCTTTCCAAATTTCAATATTATCTAACATTTTTCAAAATTTTATAAGCTTCAGCATCAAGCATAATACCTGCTCTTATTATATTGTCAAAGGTACCGTATGGCCTATCTGTTAATAAAGAACAAACAGCTTCCCTGAATCTTAATAGTTCTTTTAACCTATCCCTCCACTTGACATCTTCTATCATATAATCCAGCAATACCAATGCTCCATATATATGCCTTTTTACCAAATTTAAATCTTTTTCTACAAAACGACTGGCTTTAATCAAATCACTTATTACATTAAGAATCTGAGATGCAGAGTCAAGCTGTTTATATCTATCCCCAATTCCCTCATACCAGTATTTCATCATCACCCAAAACATATTCATTGACAATATTCTTGATTTTCCTTTTTATCTCTTTATCGGCTATCTCCATACTTAAATTATTTAATTCAGGCTTTATATTAATCAAAGCGACATACTCTATCCTTTCCTCTGCTTTTCTAAAGGGATAGATATTTATTCCCCATATATTTCTATAATCTGAACCCTTCTCTATTAAAATCTCCTCAGAGTCAGAGTGCAAATATCCTCCAAGTGCTATGACGCCTTTTTCTATATCAACCGAAGCCTTTACCATATCGGAAAAATACATCCTACAATATTTTTTTAGTTCATCGGTGCTAACTTTCTTATTCAATATCTTTATTCCGGAATTACCCATTCTTAAATACTATAAATTGATTAACTTTTCACCATTATATTTATATTTCAATCCACATTTTGAACATGTATAGTTCTTAACCTCATCTGGTTTTTCCTTTTTCATAACCGATTCCTCAGGAAACTTCTCAAGAATATTACCACATTCGCAAACCCAACCCCTAATTCTTGATGGAACCCCTATCACAAATGCATAATCAGGTACATCCTTTGTCACAACAGCTCCAGCTGCAATAAACGCGTGTCGACCAATAGTTACCCCACAGATTATTGTAGCATTAGCACCAATAGAAGCTCCCTCCTTTACCAGCGTCTTAACATAATATTCAGAACCCCTTTGAGGATATTTACATCTGGGAAATTTTATATTTGTAAAAACCATACTTGGTCCACAAAAGACATAATCTTCCAGTTTCACACCCTCATATATTGATACATTGTTTTGAATTTTACAGTAATTACCTATTACAACATTCGGCCCAATATTCACATTTTGACCTAACGTGCAGTATTTCCCTATCTTCGCATTTCTCTGTACATGGGAAAAATGCCATATCCTAGTTCCTTCACCAATCTCAACGCCGTCATCAATATAACTCGACTCGTGGACGAAAAACTTTCCCTCTTTTTCCATACTTACCTCAATACATATTATTAGTTATCATAAAATTCATAAATCTTTTCCACTATATAATTTTGCTGCTCCCTTGTCAGACCTGGGAAAATCGGTATTGCCAGTGAATGTTTTGCCAGGTATTCAGATACTGGAAAATCTCCCTCCCTATAACCAAGATATTTAAAGCACTCCTGTAAATGAAAAGGTATGGGGTAATAGATTTCACACCCAATTTTATTATTTAATAGATAATCTTTCAATTCGTCTCTTCTATCGGGAACAACGATCACATATTGATTAAAAATATGAAAAGAAAAATCATAAACGACGGTTGGCGTTCTAATACAGCTGTTTTTAAATTTTTCATTATAGTATTTTGCATTCTCCTGCCTTATCCTGTGCCACTCATCCAGTTTTTTTAATTTAATTCTCAAAATTCCAGCCTGAATTTCATCAAGTCTAAAATTACCCCCAACCATAGTATGATAATATTTGGGATGAGCACCATGGTTTCTCAACTTTTTTATCCTATCTGCTAAGTCTCCATCGTTCGTCGTAACCAAACCACCATCACCCATACAGCCGAGATTTTTACTTGGGAAAAAGGAAAAACACCCTATAAGCCCAATAGAACCAGCTCTTCTAATACCATACTTAGATGGATATCTCGCACCTATTGATTGAGCAGCATCTTCTATAACAGGTATTCCATACTCTGATGCTATATCAAGAACCTCATCCATTTTACAACATTGACCAAAGAGATGTACGACGATAATAGCCTTTACTTTTTTTATTTTATCACTATTTTTCTCAAACCATTCCTTTAATTTTTCTGGATCAATGTTAAACGTATCTTTTTCTACATCGATAAATACCGGAGTCGCCGATAATCTTGCAATTACACCCGCTGTAGCAAAGAATGAATAGTTGCTGGTAATCACAATGTCACCATGACCCACATCAAGAGCCATAAGTGAAACTAAAAGAGCATCAGAACCAGAAGAGACACCAATAGCATATTTTGCTTCGCAGTAGTTCGCTATTTCTTTTTCGAACTCTTCAACTTCGGGACCTAAAATATAACGGCATGAATCAACTATTTTGGTTATCTTCTCCAAAAGTTGATCCCTTATCGGCTCGTTCTGAAATCTCAAATCCAATAAAGGTACCTTCATCTCTACCTCATAGTGTATAAAAAGCTTACAAATCCGATAAAAAATTTAATATAACAACATCATCCAAAATTGATGATTTACATATAGAATAGTAACCATGCTATAATTGTTACTGCAATACCGACAAAAATATTCATTAAAACGCCAATTTTTATAAAATCCATGAACTTATATCCACCAGGTCCATACACCATAAGATTTGTTTGGTATCCAATAGGAGTTGCAAAACTGGCTGACGCAGCAATAGCAAGAACAATGAAAAGAGGTCTTGGATTCATGCCGGCAATAGTCGCCGTCGAGTATGCTATTGGGAACATGATTGCAGCCGCGGCATTGTTCGTAATAAGCTCTGTATATATACTTGTCAGAAAAAATATTCCAGCTATAACACCAACTTCACCAAAAATTTGCAAATTTCCAATAATGCCCTTTGCAATGAGTTGTGCCAATCCAGAGTTTTCCAGCGCCTTCCCTATACCAAAAGAGCTTGCAATAATCAGTAGAACATTTAAATCCACAGAGTCCTTTGCTCTATCTAAACTGATAACTCCCACGCCAACCAGTAATACTGCAGCTAATGAAGCAGCCAGAATAAGCGGCAGGATTTTTAAACTCGCAACGATTATCATTAAAACAAATACAACCGCGGAAAAAATAATTTTCCACTTTGGTTTTGAATAAACATCAACACTTTTCGAAACCAGAGAAAAATCTGATTTATTATACCATTTCTTGTCAAAACCATCTTTGGCAAGAAGAAGTAAAGTATCACCGGCTCTTACTACAATATCACCAACCTTCTGCTTGATTCTCTCCCCGCTTCTATGAATTGCAAGTATTACAGCATCATAGACACTTCTGAAGTTACTTTCTCTTATATTTTTCCCAACAAGATTGGAAGATTGAGAAACCACTGCTTCATAAAGTTTTAACACATCGGAATCATAATTCGAAAGGTCAAACTCACTATCCTTCACAACTTCCAAACCAGGTATTTTCTGCAAATCAACAATAGTCTCAGGAAGCCCTGTGAAAAATAACCTATCTCCTTCATATATTTTTTCATCCGGTGATACAGGGGCAATTATTTCTCCCTGTCTTTCAATCTGAAATAAAAATAATCCCTTAAGATGACGTAATCCAGCGGCATGAATTGTCTTTCCGATATGTGGAAATTGAGAATTTACCTTCATTTCAGTAACAAATTCTCTGGCATTTTGGCCAAGGTTCTGAATTATATCTTTACGATCAGGAAGTACTCTTTTCCCAATGAATGCAACCCATAGAATACCCAATAATGCAATCGGCAACCCAATCTTGGTAATTTCAAAAAATCCAAAACCTTCTATTCCTCTTTGAATCATCATACCATGAACTACTAAATTTGTACTTGTCCCTATAAGTGTACATACACCACCTAAAATTGCTGCATATGAAATAGGTATTAAAATTCTGGATGGAGCAATATCATTTTTCCTTGCCCACCTTTTAACAGCAGGTATTAAAGCTGCAACAACAGGAGTATTATTTATAAAGGCTGAAATAAAAGAAACAGGGAACATAAATCTGATATATGTTCTGACTCCGATACCACCTCTGCCTTTTAATAAAATATTAATTATGTTATCTATAAGTCCAGATGCTTGTAGGGATGTACTGATTACATATAAAATAGCGACAGTGAGCATCCCTGTATTTGAAAAACCTGCAAAAGCTTCTCTTATATTAATTACACCACCTAAGGTTAATAAGATAAGGGCAGTAAATACCGTGTATGAAGGCTTAAAATATTCCTTTATAAGAAAAAATGACATTAAGATTAAAATTGTAGCTGTATAAATCAACTGGAAATTCATATTAGAACTGGTCAGGGTTTATAATCATATTGGCTTTTAGATAATCAATAATTTTCTTAACAGATTCGTTTACATCTAACCTATCAGTTTCGATTACTATTTCAGGGTTATCAGGTTCTTCATAAGGAGCTGATATCCCTGTAAATTCTTTTATCTCTCCCAATCTGGCTTTTTTATATAATCCCTTTACGTCTCTTTTTTCACATATCTCAAGCGGAGCTTTTACATACACTTCAATAAACTCACCTTCTTTTAAAAGATTTCTTGCTCTTTGTCTATCTTTTTTATATGGAGATATAAAAGAGGTAATGACAATAAATCCGGCGTCAGCAAAAAGTTTTGCTACCTCCCCAATTCTGCGGATATTTTCTTCTCTATCCTCAGGTGAAAAACCGAGGTCACTATTTAGCCCATGTCTTATATTATCACCATCAAGAATATAAACATTACATCCAGCATCAAAAAGTCTCCTTTGCAACTCAGTAGCAATGGTCGACTTTCCACTCCCCGAAAGACCTGTCAACCATATTACAACTGCCCTATGTCCGTTCCTTTTTTCCCTATCCTCCTTCATTATTTTGGTATCATGCCAAATCACAATCTTTTCATCTTTATTATTATTTTTCTGGTAATAATCCATCAAAATATCAGCCACCTCTTTTCTCATAACCCGTTCATCAATGGGTTTCCCTTCCTGCAATCTTTTACGAAGCTCCTTCCCAGATATTGAAATGATTTTATAACCTTTATCCTTGTATTCGTCAACAAGCCTCACCTTTCCCAGTTCTTCAAAATACGCAGCATATCCAACTCTAAAAGGTTTTATTTCAAGTTTTCCACGTAATTTATCAAACTTCTCTTGAGCCTCAAAGTCACCCCATATTGGAGTCCCATCGTCAAAGGGAGCGTCAGCATGTTTCCTCCCAATTATGATATCCGTAAACCCATAATTCTGCCTATAAATTGCATGCATAATTGCTTCTTTGGGACCAGCATAAAACATTTTCATATCCATTGCAATCAATATCACCTGATCCGTTAGATCATAGCCAACCTTTTTCCATAGCTCATCATCCTTGTCTCCAAGACCAAGTAATTTATTCTCTATTAAGGTAATATATGTTTCCATTCGTACTTCAGCTGGGACATCGTCACTTTTTGTTGCTCCTATCAGTGGGTTCAGTGCAGCTCCCGCAAAATATCCTTGTCTTGTAAGTTGCTCAAGCGCATATACTATTGTGTATTCATGTGCTCTGTGCAATGCATTTCTTGTCTGAAATGCTACAATCCTATCCCACCCTCTCTTTTTGAATAAATTCCTTGTCTGACGAGGTGACATCAAATATTTTTCATATTTATTTGATCTTGGCCTTCGGAACGCCCATATTTTTCCACCTATAAGGTAATCCCTTGGATCATCATTAAATATTCTTGCCCCTGGATGGTCAGTTCTTTCTGTTTGATAGACAATACAATTGTATTTCCTTTTATCAAAATAAAAAATGTCTTCAATTTTCAATAGACCTATTATTTCTCCTTTTTCTGTCCTTACCAGGACAGTATCCCCCTCCTGAAAATTTTCTATCTCTTCTGTCGAAGTAGGGAACGATATAGGAATTGTCCATGCGTATCTCTGTCCATTCCTTACTATCACCTCCTCATCTAAAACTCTATTAAACTCTTCAGAATTCATTGGTCCTTCAAGAGGTGATAAAACACCATCCGCAATTCTATAAAATATAGAAACATCAGCATCCGATATACTGTAAATCTTAAAATCTTTAGAATTTTTAATAATATAATCTTTCTCATAATCTGGCAGGAATCTATCTACAAGGCCACATCCTCCATGTGGTTTTGGTATCGTCTTGTATTCACGAAGTCGCCGAAGGCGATTTCCCGAAGGGCAAGCGAAGCGCAGAGTGAATACTTTGTTAGGAGCTGTGGCGTTCCTTCGTGAATACAACATTGCAAAATGAAGATTGCAATGTGCAAATTGCAAAGTCATTTTCCCCCTCCTTTCGCAGTGATTACCGATTTTGCAACAATTTTGATCAATTCGTTTGATTCAGCCAATAATGGTTGTAGCTCATTGCCAGAAATTAAGTCGCTTCTCTCCACCAGTTTCAGCCAATATAAAGACTCTCGTAATTCCTTCAAGACGAGTTGCATCTTATCTATAAAATCGGCTCTACTTTCTGCTCCACATGCCTCTTCATAATTTGCCCCAGAAGACGAAGCAGCTCGCATTAGCTGATTTGCTATGTACCGTCCCACAGCAGTCCTTTTAAGTCTAACTGTCAATTTAATGCTACTTGCTGCGAACTCTAATAGCCGTTCTGATAAATCGCTTCTATTTTTGCATTTTTCAATTTGCATTCTGCATTCTGCATTGAGACATTGCGCTTAACGACATTAAACTCCTCCGTCTATACAAAATAAGTTGTCTACAGTAAAGTATTTTAATTTCTTGTTAGGGTTTGTTATAGATCTATATAGCAAAATATAACTATACTACCTTTTGCTTTATCGAATCTTCGACCTAAATATATTCCTGGTTAGCTCACTGCCTGTCTTCTTCTTTCTTTTCTTTTTCTTTCCCCCGTCGCCATAGTAATGGTAGTAATAATAGTAGTAACTACCATATCCAGCCGAAACACTCACCTCATTCAATACTGCCCCTATGACATTACAATTAACGTGTGATAGTAATTCCATGGTACGTTGTAACGCTGCCGAATCAGTTTTGTTTGCCCTGACAACAAGTACAATACCATCTGTTATTTTCGCCAGAACGGTCGCATCGGTTACCGCTATTACTGGAGGTGTATCAAATATTATAATATCATATGTCTTTTTCAATTCTTCTAAAATCACCAGCATTCTATTTGAGGCAAGTAATTCAGATGGGTTTGGCGGTGTCTCACCACATGGAACTAAATAAAGATTATCTATTTCTGTTTCACTAATTACATTATTTAAAGGCACCATATCAAGAATTGCATGTGCTATTCCGGGTTCCTTCGATATACCAAACACCTTATGGAGTATTGGCTTTCTAAGGTCTGAATCAATCAATATTGTTTTTCTACCCAAATTGGCAAAAGTAATTGCTAAATTAGCTGCTGTTGTTGACTTTCCTTCACCGGGACCGGAACTCGACACAATCATCGTCTGAACGGGCTTGTCCGGGCTTGAGAATTGAATGTTTGTTCGCAGTGTTCTGTATGACTCAGCAACAGAGGATTTTGGATCGTAGTGCGTCACTAGCCTGGCTTTCAAACTCTCTCCACTTTCATAATCCTGCGATACCTTCTGAAATTTATCTAAAGCAGTTCTGACATCTATCTCAGGCACAATCCCTATCGCTGATAAACCATAATTTTGTAACTCCTCTGCGGTCTTTATAGATCTATCAAAATATTCCCTAACAAAGGCAAAACCAACACCTAAAAATACACCTACAAGTAACCCAAGTATAAGGTTTAATTTTTTATTGGGCTTTACAGGCTTTTCCGGTGGTATAGCAGGGTCAACTATTCTCACATTACTCATCTTACTTGCTTCAGTAATTCTTGATTCCTGATACTTTGTCTTTAGTAGCATATATAACTTATCATTTACCTGTCTTTCTCTATCAAGGCGAGCATACATTAAACTCTTCTCAGGGAGTTTATTAAATTCTTTGTTATATCTATCTACCATATTTTTATATTCTTTGGACTTTGTTTCAAGCTCAATTAACGCTACCTGATTAAAAAAAACATCCCTCACTAATTCCATCGATATTTTAGACTGGTCTTCGGTAGTTATACCATAATTGGTCATTCTCTGTGCTTCAGCAACTAATTTCTCTTTTAACTGATTTATCCTTTTGTCATATTCTCTTATCACATCACTATTTGGTTCATACCCGTGAGTAACAATTGCAGCTGCTTTCTCGGCTTCCACTTCCGCTATCACTTTTTTTAATTGCTCTATAAGAGGATTAGAAATATTTATTGCTTCCTGTACAATCCACTTCTCTCTTTCGTTCAATAGTCTTTGTTGATTATCTAATTTTTTTCTCAAAGCCTGAACCTGGGCTACAGTAGCATAGTATTCCGCTTCAATTGAGGTCATCTGGTCTATTAATGTCTTCGCAGCCTCCTCAAGTGCAAAGACACCCTGCTTTTCTTGAAATTCTTTTAACCTTTCCTCAGCTCTTTGCAAATCCCTTTCAACTTTTTTTAGTTGCTCTTCAAGAAAATTCTTGGTTTCTACTACCTCGCTCCTGTTAAACTCAAGGTCCATTTCATAATATTCCTGAGCAATCGTATTGGCGATTAGCGACGCCTCCACCGGATCAAAAGAACGCACTATAATGCGAATTGCCTCTGTCTCTCTAATAGGCTCTATCTTCATAGATTCGTGAAGCTTCTTTACAAAATATCTATCTAAGGTATCCTCTTCAGCTAGCTCTTCCCCAGCACCAAATATTCTTTTTACTGCATCTTTTAGACCAGCTAATCTTTCCATTATATTCAAGCCAGGTGTTTTAAGCTCTCTTGTTTCAAGAAGGTACAGACTATCAGAATATGGTGAATTCTTTAAAGATTTTATTACTCTTCTTCCAAGAGCAAAACTTTTCAATACCTCCACTTCATTATTTACCTTCAAATATTGACTGGGCATAAATGGTGATGTGAAAAGAGTAGCCTGCCCCTGAGGGGAAACAAGCATCACAAGAGCCTTCGCTTCATATTGAGGTGGAGCGGTAAATGTAAAATAAACAGTAGCAGCTAGAACAATTAATATTATCGTTATGATAATCCATCTATTCCTATATAAGACACTAATATAGTCCCTCAGACTTATCTCTTTCTCATCAAAACCATTCTGTGATTTTATATTTAAATTATCACCATTCATTTATATCCACCATAAATTTCCACATTTCTTAACCTTACGTTTAACTTAATAAAATAATACAATCCAAGCAACGTTAATGTGACAAATCCCACACCATGTAATACAATAGAAAATCCCTGGGAAACATCTCTCGAATAACCTAAATATAACATCACTCCTATTACTCCTGCATGAAAAGTACCAATATATCCGGGAGCAGATGGTATAGAAACTGCGATAGAAGATGCAAAAAACAATAAAATAATTTCTTTAAATCCAATATATATATTATACGATAAACCAATGGTATATATAAACAAAATACTCAGAAACCAAACCAAAAAGGAAAAAAAGGCTAAACTCACCTTTCTTTTAACCATAATCAACGATCTCAAACCACCCAATAATTTTAAAATTCTTTCCCCAATCCCTTTATCCAATTTATTGATTTGATTTACAATCATTGAGTAATTCTTCTCTCTTATAAACAAAAAAATATAACCTAAAACTAACAAAAACACAAATAATATCAATCCGTATATAGCAATAGTATTTATCCACACAGGTATATCATGTATTAACAGTAAAGCAAGTAAGAATATAGTTATAAACACTATCGTATCAATCGTTCTTTCTACAATAACCGTCCCGAATATCGACATTTTAGACGTATTTTCATTATCACCCAATACGTATGCGCGTAATATTTCACCCATTCTGAAAGGAAACACATTATTCCCAAAATAACCTATGGCAGTAGCACCAAAAACCTTACGCAAATCTATTACCTTGACTTCATCCAGAATTATCTTCCATCTTACTGCCCTAAAAAATATATTCACAATTTGTAATATTATAGAAAGTACAAGCATAAAAATATTTACATCTGATAAACTTTTAGCAAACTGTGAAAAGTCAAAATTCTTGAAACCCAGGTAAATCCCAAGAGCACTTATCATCAAACCGACTATAGTCCTAACAAAATTTTTGCTAATCTTTAACCTCTTAAATCAACAAGAGTTTTTATAAATAGATTTTTTGTATCGAATAAATCTTCAGGAACATTTGTAAATTGGGTTTTGTATATTTTCATAACATATCTTACATGTTCTATATCTATGTAGCTGATTTCCCGAATCTCGCTACTACCTTCATCAATCAAAACTTTTATGTCTTTAAAATATAGCTCACCATACCTATAGCTTAAATTTAAAACCCTATTATGTTTCATCTCTTCGATAGAAAGCAATCTAAAATTTCTATAGTTTCCGATAAATATATCATGCACAAGTCTTAATGCTGATGTGGTATCGAAATTTTCCACAACTAGTTGACTATCGTTATATGTGTAGGTATATAAATATTTACCATTACAAATAATTACCTGATCAGGAAAATCGATACGAAACTTATTCCGATTGATATACAGTAAGCACCTCTCAACAGAACTCGTATCATCGTTGTCTATTTGTATTGCCTCAATATCTAACTTCACATTGTTTTGAACAAAATACTTATTCCTAATTGACGAAAATTCCTTCTCCAATAGCTGAGATTGAGCAGATATCAAAGATACCATTAGAATAAAATATAAAAATACATATCCTTTTATAAAAAATTTGCCAATCATCTTATATCTAATATTTTATTAAAAATTATTTTCTTCTTTATCTTCGTTATCTAATCCTTCAAGATAATCCTCTCCTACAAGAACATCCCGTGGTTTACTACCAATCGCAGGTCCTACTATACCAGCCATCTCAAGCTGATCCATAATGCGCGCTGCCCTTGCAAAACCAATTTTCAATCTTCTTTGTAACAACGAAATCGAACCTTGCTGATGCATTATGACCAACTTCATTGCTTTCTCAAAGAGAGGGTCTCTCTCTCCGCCACCATAAAATTCTTCCTGTTCCTGATAATCGGGATTCTTCAGCTCCATTTCTTCAGGTTGAGGCTGCTTTATAATATGAGCAAGTATTCTTTCAACCTCATCAAGAGAGATAAAAGCGTTGTGGAGGCGCTGAGGTTCAGGATTTGTACTCGTAACAATCAACATGTCACCTCTACCAAGCAATTTCTCTGCACCATTTGCATCAATTATTGTTCGAGAGTCAACCTTCGATGCTACCTGAAAAGCAATCCTCGATGGAAAATTAGCCTTAATCAATCCAGTGATTACATCAACTGAGGGTCTCTGAGTTGCAATAACAAGGTGTATTCCAACAGCCCTTGACATTTGTGCCAATCTTGTTATCGGATCTTCCACCTCCTTTGATGACATTAGCATTAAGTCAGCCAGTTCATCTATTATTACAACAATATAGGGTAATAGTTCACCATCAAATTGCCCCAATTTTACTTTGTTATTGTACTCCTCTATATTTCGAACAACTGCATTGGCTAAAATATCATACCTTCTTTCCATTTCCGCTTCTACTGCACGCAATGCCACCAAAGCATTATCTGCACGCGTTATCACATCTTCATCAATATACTCGCAGGTCAACAAATGATAGCCCTTAAGAGCCCTGTATAATGATAACTCTAATTTCTTGGGATCTATCAGTAAAAATTTCACCTCATTAGGATAAGCTTTAAACAGAATTGAAGCTATTATTGTGTTTATACACACACTCTTACCAGATCCCGTAGCACCTGCAATCAATAAATGTGGCATTGTCGCTAAATCAAAAACACAAACATCTCCGGAAGTGGTTTTACCAAGTGCAATTGTAACTTTAGATTTTGCTTTTTGAAATTTTTCTGAGCTGATTATCTCACGTAAATAGACCAGAGCTGGTTTCCGATTTGGAATTTCCACTCCAACCACTGAAGTCCCAGGAATTGGTGCTACTATCCTTATTCGCTTTGCTTTTAAAACTCTTGCTAAATCATCTGCAAGAGCAGCTATCCTGCCTACACGAACTCCCGATGCAGGCTCTACTTCATATCTCGTAATGATAGGACCAGGGGACACATTTACTACCTTACCACTAAGGCCAAAAGTCTCTAAGGTTTCTTCAAGTATTCTTGAATTTTCTGTTATTTCTTCTTTTGAAATTAATTTTTCTTCTCCCTTAGGCTCATTTAAAAGTTCTATCGGTGGTAATTTATAATTTGCTTTAGTTTCATCACTTCTTACAGCTTCTATGTCTTTCTTGTGCTCAGCTACTACTTTTGGTTCATATTTTTCAACTATCTTTTCATTTTCTTTGGATATTAATTGCTCAATAGTTTCACTTCTTTTCACATCAACATCTTTGTTGATTATTTGATCCTTAAACTCAGTTTTTCTGACCTTTTTTTCTTCTCTAATCTTTTTCAATTTTGCTGGTCTTTCGTACCTCCTCCAGAAAATTAACTTTTCAATTGGACTATAAAAACTCCAGCTAAAATATCCTCTTATATCAACAAGTACAACAATCACAAGAAATATTATAGTGCCTATAAAACCAAGAAAATCATATATCATTCGACAAAGCATTCCTCCCAATAATCCACTATATCTAAAACCAACAAGCCCATATATTCCACTCCTAACAGATGGTAAGGACAAAAATATTGATGTGACAAGCGCTAATATCAAGATATAAACTGTAAATCTTAGAAGGCTTTTAAAATTTCTATTCGCAAAGACCCACCATCCCCACAGTATGAGCAACAATGGTATTACATAACTCGCTACACCTATAGTATACTTAATAAGGTAATGTGAAACATAGACACCAAGTATCCCCATCCAATTGTGTATCCTTACGTCTTTTGGAATTGATGGTTCTTCTAAAGGATCATACGAAATAAGACTAAGGAAAAGGAAAATCCCGAGTGCTATTAAAAGAATTCCTAATATTTCCTGTCTTCTTCTATCCATATGTCCGGGGCTTCATAAAAGGCGGTTTAACCACCTCCATCTCTAACCTTTTACCCCGGTAATCTATATAAATTTTATTTCCAATTCCACTATATTCTTTTAAAACATAACCAAGTCCTATTGGCTTATTCAAAACCGGCGATATGCTACCACTTGTCACAAAGCCAATTTCTCTATCATCTATATAAATCTTATAACCGTGTCTTGGAATACCTTTATCTTTTACTACAAAGGCAACCAGTTTCCTCTTTGGACCATTTTCCTTCTCTTTTATGAGAATTTTTCTCCCAATAAAATCTCCTTTATTAAAATCAACAATCCATCCGAGTCCAGCTTCTATAGGATTGGTATTCTCATCTATATCATTACCGTAAAGGCAGTATTTCATTTCTAATCGAAGTGTATCTCTGGCACCAAGTCCTGCCGGTTTCAGACCATATTTTTCCCCTACATCAAGCAGCACATCCCATATCTTACAACTGTCCTCAATATTATGAAAAATCTCATAACCTACCTCTCCCGTATAACCCGTTCTTGAGATTATTACATCCACACCGGCAACCCTGCCATTACAGAAATGGTAATAATTCAGTTCCTCAAGATTTATATCGCTAATTTCCCCAAGTATATACGTTGATTTTGGACCCTGAACAGCTATTAAGCCTGCCTTATCGGATATATTTTTTAATTCAACCCCACTTATCAAATTTTTTTGAAGCCATAAGAAGTCTTTATCTATATTAGAAGCATTAACCACCATTAAAAAATAATCATTAAATCTGTATACAATAATATCGTCAACGATTCCAGAGTTCTCATAACACATTGCACTGTATTGAGCCTGACCAGGGATTAATTTAGAAACATTATTGACAGTAATATAATTTAAAAATTCCTCACTCTTTTCACCCGAAATATAAAATTCTCCCATATGAGATACATCAAATAAACCTGCATTATTTCTCACATTTAAATGTTCATCAACAATACTTGTATACTGAAGGGGCATCAAAAATCCGGCAAAGGGGATCACTTTAGCTCCCAGTTCAACATGCCTATCGTAAAGAGCTGTTTTCTTTAACTCTTCTATCATAGCAGCCCTAATTTTCAAGCCATTCTTTTAGTCTATTCAATCCCTCTCTTATTTCATCTTTTGTAACACCTGAATATGCAATTCGAATATAGTATCTTTTTTCATCAGGTAATCTTCTTCCAAAATGTGACCTCGTTGTAAATGCCACACCGGTATCGGCTATAGCCCTGAATACAAGTTCATCGAGAGATTTGATACCCTTCTTATCCATTGCTTCGGTAACGTCAGGAAAAAGATAAAATGTCGTATCTGGTTTATATACCCTAACTCCATTAATTGAATTTAATATATCACATGCTATATTGCGTCTTTCTTCTAATTCTTGAATCATGTTTTTATAATCTTTATCAGGGCCTTTAATTGCAGAAATTCCAGCATATTGAACGAAATGGTTTGTACATGATTCTATATTAACATTCAATTTATTTATAACGTCAATTATCCTTTTTGGACCTATCGCAGCACCAAGTCTCCAGCCTGTCATAGCGTACTTCTTAGAAAAGGTATACAAAATAATTGTCCTATTTTTTAAGCCAGAGAATGAAACGATGCTGCGAGTTTTACCCCTATATCTAATATCAAAATATGCTTCATCAGAAAGAACATATAAATCATTTTTTAAAATTAATTCAGAGAGTGCTTCCATTTCACCATCTGAAGATTCTACACCAAGTGGATTATGACAATTATTATAAATTATTGCTTTTGTTTTTTTGGTAATCAGAGACTCAAGATTTCCTATATCAATTTTAAATCCTTCGTTGGTTTCTAAAAATCTATAAGGCTTCGGTATACCTCCGAAATATTCAATCTGAGATTCATATATTGGATAGCCAGGTGACGGATATAGAACCTCATCCCCTGGATTTATCACTGCCTGTATAAACTTACCAATAACCGGTTTACCTCCGGGTTGTATAGATACCTCATTATAGTCATATTTAACTCCTCTTGAATTCGTAACATCTTCAGCAATAGCATCCCTTAATGCTAATATGCCTGGACTTGGCGAATACCCTGTTTTCCCATCTTTTATAGCTTTAAATGCAATATCTACAATATGTTCTGGAGTTGGGAAATTCAAATCACCGATATGAAAGGGATAAATTTTATATCCTTTGTTCTTCCATTCAAAAGTCAGTTCCGATATTTTAAAAGCAGTCTCCGTACCGAGATTTTTAAGCCTTTTTGCCAAACTCATCATTTCCTCTTATAGACTTTTTAACGCTTCCTTTATCAATTCCTCGACGTTTGCCCCACTCCCAAGTTTTTTATATGCCTTAAAAACCAAATTTTTCGCCTCATTCTTTTTATATCCAAGCGTCATTAATGCAATAACTGCCTCTTCAATTTTCCCAGAAATGAAAAAATTTAAGTCTTCAATATCCGCTTCTTTATGAAGTGAAGCAAACTTTTCCCTCAATTCTACAATAATTCTATTTGCAGTTTTTATGCCAATTCCGGGTATCATCGTAAGCGCTGATATATCCCCAGCACCTATCCTTTCCTTAAACTGCTCAGGTGAAGTACCTGACAATATAGTTATAGCCATTTTGGGTCCTATGCCAGAGATACTTATTAATTGTAAAAATAGTTCTCTTTCCTCTTTTGTATAAAAACCATATAGAGATCTTACATCATCGCGTACATACAGATGAATAAAAAGCTTTACAATTTCACCAGTTGAAGGAAGTCTTTCGTAAGTAGATATCGGTATGGATATCTTATAACCCAAGCCATTTACATCGATTACAACCTCTGTTGGTCTTTTTTCAATCAACTTACCAGTTATATAATCATACATTTATCCCTCTCTCCATTTATTTTGATTAAAATAACATATAGCTATTGCCAGCGCATCACTTTCATCATAATCGAGCTTACTTTTTTCAAGATCAAGAATTCTCTTAACCATAAAATTAACCTGGTCCTTAGTAGCAGAACCGTTCCCTACAACTGATACCTTTATTTTAGCAGGGGAAAATTCCTCTATAGCAAGTCCATGCAATTTACCTGCAAGAAGCACAATCCCTCTTGCCTGACCCATTTTCAATGCTGTCTGAATATTTTGTGCATATATAGCCTGCTCTACAGCCATTACATTCGGCTTCCACTTCTTTATTACTTCTGTTAAACCATTAAAAATTGTCTTTAATCTATCCGGGAAAGAGTATTTTGATGATGTTATAATCTGTCCTGAAGTTATATATTGAAGTCTGTTTTCTCTAACTTGGAGAATCCCATATCCAGTTTTAAAAACCCCTGGATCAACACCAATAATCTTAATAGAATTACCCATTAAAAAGAACTGGTTACTTTCTTAAGAATCTCTTCATCTATATCAAAATTTGCATAGACTTTCTGAACATCATCATGATCTTCGAGTGTCTCCACAAGACTCAGTATCTTTTGCGCATTGTTTTCATCTACATTAACGGTATTTTTTGGAATCATGGATATCGCAGATTCAAGTATTGGAACATTTTTTTCTTCGAAGGCTTTTTTCACACTTTCTAAATTTGAAGGATCAGTCGTTATTTCATATGCGTCCTCAGTTATATTTATATCTTCAGCACCGGACTCAGTGGCAATTATCAAAATATCATCTTCAGAAAATGCATTTTTTTTAACTGTTATAGTACCTTTTTTTTCGAACATCCACGAAACGCTGCCTGAAGTTGCCAAATTACCGCCATACTTTGATAAAATATGCCTTATTTCAGATACCGTTCTATTTTTATTATCAGTCAAGACCTCAATATAAATGGCAACTCCGGCAGGACCATATGCCTCGTAAACCACCTCTTCATAATTAACACCTTCAATTTCACCACAACCTTTAGCAATAGCCTTCTCTATATTTGACATAGGCATATTATGTGCCTTTGCTTGCTGAATAGCCTGCCTTAATCTTGGGTTTGAATCCTCGTCTGGACCACCCAATTTAGCCGCTACCTGTATTTCCCTTATTAATTTGGTAAAAATCTTGCCTCTTCTTGCATCATTTACAGCTTTCTTTCTTTTTATTTGTGCCCATTTGCTATGTCCAGCCATTAATCACTCCTACTTAATATTTCTTTATATTTTCTTTTACTTCTATTCTTGTTCTTATTATCCAAGCATCTTTCAATCCCGATTCTATCGCAATTTTTAACAATCGCTCCGCTTCTTCTCGAGTCAGGCAATTACCTACTCTTATTTTATAATAAGGAGAATTGAATACTTTTTCAACCTCTTCATTTGGAAACAATTCTTTGCAGTATCTAAATAGCGAATCAGCAAGATAAAAATCATCAGCAGAGAATACCTGAACCTTATACCCAACTGTCTCTCTGACTCTCACACTATCGACTCTAATCTCCCCTTCATTAGTTCCCGTAAATATCTCATAAATCATTACTCCATCAAAAATTGAAATTGGTGGCTCATTAAGTTTCACTGGATCAAATGATTCATCTTGGACTATAGTAGAATCAGGCAGACCAGTAGCAAATTGAAATAAAATCACTAATAAAGTTAAACTATATAACATCTTTCGCATAATCACAACTCATTATATTAAATTTAAAGACATTTATATTCAATTAAAACGCTATTATTAAATAATACCAATAGTATTCTCTCTTACCCACCCCTGCTTTCCATCGGGTAGTTCAATCCTCAACCATTGGTCTTCTTTATAAAGCACTCTGACTTTTAGCCCTTCATGAATAATAAACAAAACTACACTACCTTCCTGAGGTGCTGATAAACATTCAAGTGATGGAATCAAAACTATACCATAATTATTTGTATTCTCATCACAAAACTTATCTATCAATAAAACTAAATTAATCAACAACAAAATCGCAACTACAGCGATTATAAATTTTAAAACCCTCTTAATTACAGTAGAACTGATAAAATTATAACCAACAAATATAAATGATAACAATAGCATCCAGAAAGATAAAATTTTAGCCCAACCACTTGAAGAATATATATTTTTTAGATTTCTGTACCATTCTATTAAGAAAAATGGAGGTGGTACTTCTATTCTGTCCTTAATCCTCAGATTAGCTAACTTCAGATTGAACCTAGCATCACCATTTTTAGGATTCAATTTTAACGCTTTTTCATAATAAAGAATTGAATATCCCAGCTTTCCCATTCGATAATAGGCATTCCCTATATTATAATATATTTTATCGGACTCATAATCATTATCAATAATTTTCTTATAAATCTCTATACTTCCAGGATAATCACCAGAAATGTATTTTTTATTAGCATCTTCATATAGCTTTTGAACACTCAATACATCTGGCAACACAACTTCTACTAATAATAATATGATAATCAATTCTGACAAATGCCTCATATGGTCTCCGAAAGTAGCGTCAACACCCTCTCCGTCTCGTTAACTAACTCTCTTATATTTTTACCTAATGAAATTGGTGAAAAACGCATCTCATTTAATTGGGATAAAAGCTCAATAACTGTCTTCACATCCTCTTCTCTCAATCTCCCATTTATCGCATTTAAAATAACTTCAATGTCTGGTATTCTATTTTCAAGGAGTAATCGATCAGATACAAAGCGGGCAATTACCATATATAGTTCTGTAGCTATTAGCTTTTCTGTCCCTGTCTCTAACTTAGTTTTTATCTCTTCCAGCCTCTTTTTAGCAACCTGGAGTGCCTTTCTTCTACGTAAAACTTTTTCATTTTTAAAAATATTTATTTTATAATACTTGAGTCCATAAGAAATGGTGATATTGAATATTGAAATACCGAGAATAAGCCAGAACCATAAACTTTTTATAAATGACTCACCTACTCTCTTTAAATGTATATTACCTGTATATATAAACCTAATATCTTCACTTAATAGCATTACTTCATCTTTCGACATACTTGCATATGAATCTGTTAAAACTCCAGAAGTAGGGACAACCTTTACCCAATGAGACATACTTTCAGTTACTTCATATTTTTTTGTCACAGGATTAAAATAATGCAGTTTGATAGAGGGAATGTAGAAATCTTTACCAGCTCTTGGGATCAGCACATACTCATAAACAACTCTGCCTCTAATCCCGTCTCCGCTATTGTCGGTGGAACGTTCAACCTCTGGCTCAAAAATATCAACATAATCAGGCAGGTTTGGTGGATTCAATTTTACAAGATTGATATTACCAATTCCATCCACGATATATCTAAGAGTAACGGCTTGATTCTGCTTCATGATGTTGGAATCTACCATCGAATATATTTTGAATTTACCAACAGCTCCGGAGAAATCGGCTGGTTTACCAGCTTCCGGCAATGGTTTGACATTGATTTTTATAGGCTTTGAAGATACTGATATCACTTTTGTCTGCGTGAAAAATGGGCTATCAAAAAAAGGATCATTAAAAAAATCATCAAATATTGACCCTGACCTTTTTCGCGGAACAACTACCTCACAACTGATGACCATGGGATCTATTGTTAGCTCACCTGATATTGTCGGAAAATAAGCAATCCTCTGTAGCTCCGCTTTTTTATATCTGACGCCTTCGATTATTTCTGATTCTATTTCTGGATTGTTACTAGCAGGAAAAGCCTCCGCCCAAAAACCTCTTGCATCAGGTAGTTTATCTCTTGAAAATGTTCTTATGCTTGTTCTAAAATACAGTACAAAAGAAACATTAACTTCCTCACCGATATAAGCTTCTTCTTTGCTAGGAATAGCTTTTAAAAACACAGTCATGGACTCAGTTAACTGCTGCTGGCTCTTATCTGCAGGTTTTTTAGCAGTTCCTGATCTTGCAAGAACTTTCACTGTAACTTTATTAGTCGAATACGCTCGTCTACCTATTTTTATAGTAATTGGTTTTATTGTAATCTCGCCTATTTTGGTAGGAGCTAATCTCCAAGTCACAGATTTATATGAGCTCACTTTCCCATTGATAATTTGAATCTGACTGGATTGTGACGGACCTGATATAACTACATAATCATTTGATCTTGGTAAATTTATTTCAGGAAAATAGTTCGCCCCTTCTAATTCTACAGTAAAATCAAAAACTTCATCTTCGTATATAGTATTCTTATCAACATACGCTTTTATCTTTACCTGTGCAGAAAAGGAAAGTGAAAAAATTAATAGGTTTAATAGTAATGCCCTTTTCATATGTCCCCTACCAGTCTTTATCTCTTTTTATGCCTGGTGCTCTCATCCTTAACTTTTCTTTTAAATATTCCTTTTCCTTTTCACCCAATGCATCAAGAATTGGTTTGTACTGTTCCTTTTTATTCTCTTTTTTCCGTTCGTTTTTACTTAATTGTTCTGATACAGATTGTTTCTGGTCTTTCTTCTTATCCTTCTGATTTTGTTGCTGACTTTTATCTGTTTGCTGCTTCTGCTTTTTTTTATTTTTATCCTCTTTATTATTTTCCTTTCGGGACTTTTTCTGCTGATTTTTCATTAATAAGCTGTTAACCAATTCATAGTTATGCTTGGCATCATAGTCCATTGGATTTAAGAGTATTGCCTTTCTATAAAACTGCAAACTTTCCTGAAGTTTACCAGATTTAAAAAGAGTGTTCCCTATATTATAATAAACTGCAGATTTTTTTATGGAATCCTTAATAGTAATCGATTTTTCAAATTCTCGCAATGCATCATTATATTCACCCATCTTATAAAGCACATCTCCCTTCCCGAAATGGGCCTCTTCCATATCGGAATTTTTATTTAACACAATTTCATATTTTTTTAAAAGATCTTTATATTTGCCCTTTTTATAGAGATTTATTTCACCTTTGGCAAATAAAAATTCTATTAAAAGAATGATCACAATAAGCGTTAGAATTAATTTGCCCCTTCTCACCTCGATACCTTTTTCTCCAGTATAAAAAACTCGCTTAATATCAATAACAATCCTATTATAAGGAAAATCTGATACCTGTGCTTAAACCCAGAATATTCATGCGTCCACAATTCTTTCTTATCAAGTTTAAAAATATCATCATAAATATTATTAAAAACAGTAGCTTCTGTTCCCAAATGATAGTATTTTCCTCCGGTCTCCACTGCTATCTTCTTCAAAACGGCATCCGATAAATGAGTTATTACAATTTTACCATCTTTATCCTTTTTAAAACCAGTCTTATTACCGTGCTTATCATATATTGGTATAGGTGCACCAGAATACGAACCGACACCAACAGTATAAACTATTACATTGTTATTTCTGACCTGCTCTATTGACTTTTCAATATCACCTTCATGATCTTCACCATCGGAAATTAAGATAACAACTTTACTTTTAGTCCCACCGGATTCTTTACTTTTATCAAAAATATTAAAGGCTGTATTTAACGCTTCGGCAATAGCTGTGCCCTGTACTCCAATTATATCGGTATCTATAAGATCAAGGAAAAGTTTCGCAGCACTATAGTCAAGCGTCAAAGGACAAACCGGATAGCTTATCCCGGCAAATGCCACAAGACCAACTCTATCACCTTTTAGTTTATCGATCAGTTTACTCACCTCATATTTTGCTCTTACAAGTCGATTTGGAGTTACATCTTCTGCCTTCATACTCAATGAAGTATCAAAACATATAACAATATCTACTCCCTTCCTTTTCACAAGTTGGAGCTTTGTACCAATCTGTGGTCCAATAAGGGCAATTATTAGAAAAAATATACCACAAATTATAAGTACATCTTTTATTTTTCTTCTCTTGATTCCCTCACCATCTATAATTCTTTTAAGAGTATCACTATTTGAAAATCTCTTCAAGTAGACTTTATTCATCCGATAATAAATAAAAACTGATAAAATCAAAATTAAAATGGTAATAAATGTCCATAAGTACTGAATGTTAGCAAACTTTATCATAATTAAGGTCCTACTCTCCACACATTCCGTTCAAATATAAAACCCATAACAAATAACATAATTGCTGGAAATAGAAACAGATGGTACAAATCTTTAAAGTTCATATATTCTTTAACTTTTATATCTGATTTTTCAAGGCTATTTATCTCATCATAAATTTTTTCGAGACTTCTTTCATCAGTCGCCCTAAAATATTTTCCACCAGTCATTTCCGCCATTTTCTGTAATAATTCCTCGTCTATCTCTACATCTACCATTCTATATTGAATAGACCCGTCAGGTAAAACCACTGGATATGGTGCCTTTCCTCTTCTTCCAGCCCCAATAGTGTATACCTTAATTCCGTATGCTTGCGCCATGTCGGCAGCAGTTAATGGATCAAGCTCTCCAGCATTATTTCTACCATCAGATAGTAAAATAACTATTTTACTGACAGATTGACTTCCCTTTAGTCTATTTACTGCATGCGCAAGCGCCATCCCAATTGCAGTACCATCGTATTTTTCGTCAACAAAAGTAACTCTATTAAGTAACTCATTCAATATACCATAATCTACCGTAAGAGGACACTGCAGGAAACTCACTGCACCAAATACAATCAACCCTATTCGATCATTGTGTCTCTCATTAATAAACTTGCGGGCAACTGCTTTTACAGCTTCAAGTCGATTTGGCTGAAAATCTGCAGCTCGCATACTTCCTGAAATATCAACCACAAGCATTATATCTATACCTTTAGTTATAAATTCTTTTTCTGTCAAACCCTTTTGTGGTCTTGCTAACGCTAATATTAAAAGGACAATTGAAAATAGTTTTATGCCTTTTAATAAATATACCTTCCTTTTAGCGGAATCTATGCCGACTATTTCTCGTAAAGATTTAAAATTGGAATATTTAATGGATGTATAAAGAACTCTATCTTTCCTTCTTGTCCAGAGGATGATGAATGGAATTATTAATAAAAAAGCAAGAAAATACCAATCGGTGAATATTATCATAATATCTTCTTTTCGAATAATCAAAAGCCAATTTCTGACTCTATATAATGACCAACCTGAAAAATTGTTTCTTCTTTAAAATAATCAGCAATAAGCTGAATTCCTATAGGTAGACCATCCTTGGACTTACCTGCAGGGATATTCATAGCAGGCAATCCGGCAAGGCTTGCAGATGTAGTATAAATATCACTAAGATACATAGATAGAGGATCCTCAACCTTACTACCTATCTCAAATGCCGTTGTTGGGCTTGTTGGTGTTAATATAATATCCACATTTTTAAATGCTTCCACAAAATCGTCTTTAATCAGTTTTCTTACACGCTGAGCTTTATTGTAATATGCTTCATAATAACCAGCTGAGAGTACATACGTACCTAGCATAATACGTCTTTTTACCTCATTACCAAAACCATCATGTCGTGTATCATTATACATGCTAATTAGATTACCTTTCCTTACGCTCAGTCCATATTTGACACCATCATAACGCGCAAGATTGGAAGATGCTTCTGCTGTTGCAATTATATAATAAGTTGCTATTGTATATTTTGTATGGGGAAGGCTAATATTTACTATCTCAGCGCCTCTTTTCTCCAATTCATTTATATAATATTTAATCCTATCCTCTATTTCTTTATCCAGCCCTTCTTCAAAATACTCTTTTGGCACGCCAATTTTTATTCCATTAATATCCCTCTCCAAATTTTCTATATAATTATCGACAGGAACATCCACGCTTGTGGAATCCATTACATCATATCCTGATATTATTTGCAGTAGCAATGCCGTATCATATATATTTTTCGCAAACACTCCTATCTGATCCAAACTGGAAGCAAAGGCAACCAAACCATATCTCGATACCCTCCCATAAGTAGGTTTTATTCCCACTACTCCACAAAATGAAGCAGGCTGTCTTATAGAACCGCCAGTATCAGAACCAAGTGCCATATCAACAAGTCTTCCTGCAACCGCGGCAGCTGACCCACCACTTGATCCACCAGGAACCATCTTTTCATTTACAGGATTTCTTGTAGGACCGAAATAAGAGTGCTCCGTTGATGAACCCATTGCAAATTCATCAAGATTCGTCTTACCTATAATAAGTCCATCCTCAGCTATTATTTTTTCCACGACCGTCGCATTATACGGCGGGATGAAATTCTCCAGTATACGGGAGGCACAAGTTGTCGGATAACCTTTTACACATATATTATCTTTTATACCAATAATCTTGCCAGCTAACTTACCAGCTTTTCCTTGAGTGATTTTATTTTCTATCATGGCTGCAATTTCAACAGCATCATTTACTACATTAATAAAAGCATTGTATGGATTATTTTTCCTTATTTTTTCAATTATATTAATAGTTCTTTCCCGTAGAGAGGACTTAGTCATTTCTTTCATTCCGTTTCTCCCTGAAATTTTATTCTTTTTTCTCTGACTCTTTCTCTTTCTTTGGTGGCTCTATATACTTATCTTCCTTGATCGATTCGTTTATCTCTTCTTCAATTTCCTTTGTGGCTTTTTTAAACTCTTTTAAGCTCTTACCGAGCCCTCTCGCAAGTTCTGGTAATCTCTTTGCACCAAAAAGCAATAGCAGTACTAAAAGTATCAGCAATATCTCTCCAAATCCAAGGTTTCCAAACATTGCTCACCTCCAAATTATCTCCAGAACCTTAAAAGGTAATAGGCCACTAAAAGACCAATTATACCTATAAGGTTCAATTTTAAAGTAAAGCCAATTGTTAGAGAAAATAAAACCAGATCAACTACACTCGGACCAAGCATGATATCAATAGACCTCAAGAATACATCCTTAACGACACCGTCAGGTAAAGCATATTTTATAATTTCTCCAAATAATGAACCAATCATCAAACCAATTAACAAAATACCGAGCGCAAATAAAACGCTAAATCTACCTCTTGACCTTTCCACTTAATTCTTCCCAATCAAAGATTTAAAAATTCCCAACCCATCATCAGAACCAAGTATTTTTTCCGATGCTCTTTCGGGATGTGGCATCATACCAAGTACATTACCCTCTTTATTTAGTATCCCTGCAATATTCAAGATTGATCCGTTTGGATTCGCCAGATCAGTGACGTTTCCGTCACTGTCACAGTACTGAAATACTATTCTGCCATTATCCTGTAATTCCTTTACAGTATTATCATCTGCGAAATAATTACCGCTATAGTGAGCAATAGGCATTTTCAATACCTGTCCATCTTTTAGATTTCTTGTGAAAATAGTATCTTTATTTGAAACCCTTATATATACCTCTTCACATCTAAATCTCATTCCATTATTTGGAATTAATGCACCAGGAAGCAAACCTGCCTCAAGCAATATTTGAAATCCATTACATATACCCATAATTGGATTCCCACGCTTTGCCAGTCTCATAACTTCCTGCATTACAGGGGAAAACCTCGCTATAGCGCCTGCCCTAAGGTAATCACCATAGGAAAATCCACCTGGTAATATAATTGCGTCGTAACCACGTAAATCTGATTCCTTATGCCATATTAGATTGGTTTGAACCTTTAATATTTTCCTAAAAACGTAATAAGAATCATAATCGCAATTTGATCCAGGAAAAACCACAATTCCTACTTTCATTTCCCTTCCTCAACAACTTCAAATTCATAACTCTGAATAACGGGATTAGCAAGCAGCCTATCACAAGCATTCTTTGTAACCTCTTTTGCTTTATTAACATCTATACCTGACCCAAAACTCAACTCGAAGTATTTACCTGTATGAACTTCCTCAATTCCCTCAAATCCCAGCGACTTTAAAGCATTATTTATTGTTTTCCCTTCCGGATCCAGTATTCCAGGTTTGTATCTGACTATAATTTTAGCTTTAACCATTTCTTTCTCCCCTTCTTCTCGCAATAACAATCCTGGGTTCTTCATATCCATTCATCCAATTTATTATATGATATACGATGAATAGAGTGAAAAATGGAAATATCACAAAACCAGGTTTAATAACCATAGAAATAAAAATTAATAAAATAATAGCCGATCTAATAGAATAATGAATACTTCTCTTAAAACTTATATGTGGAAGCAGGCTAAATCTAATTTTGCTCACCATAAGAAATGAAAGAGTAACAACCATCGGAAGAAGTATCCTCGGATCACCGTAATTTTTATAAATGCTATAATTGAACCACAGGTAAGAAGTCATAGTAATCGCACTTACTGGCACCGGCAAACCAAGATAATAGCTTTTTCTTCCTGTTGACTGAGCAATAACATTGAAGCGAGCAAGTCTAATAGCCCCAAAAAGTAGAGGGAAAAAGGCTATCATTGCACCAACTATCTCGAGTTCGGACAAATACACATTATAAATCAATATAGATGGAGCGAGACAAAATGAAACTATATCAGCAAGAGAGTCAAACTCTATCCCAAACCTTGAATCTTTCCCAATTAATCTGGCTACCTTACCATCCAGAGCATCAAAAATTGAAGCAAGTATTATCAATATGATTGCAGAAATATAAGCTCCCTCAATCACCTTTGTAATAGCAAAAAAGCCCGAGAATAAATTCAATATAGTAAATAAACTGGGTATAAATGAGGTCTTAAGTCTCAATTTATTTCTCCTATAATAGTTTGACCTGCTTTTACTTTCTGACCTATACTTACATTAATGCTCGAAGTAATAGGAATTATCAAATCGACTCTCGATCCAAACATAATCATACCGATTCTCTGCCCCTTCAAAACTTTATCATCCTCACAAACATAACTTACAATACGTCTTGCAATTACACCAGCGATTTGTTTAACTACAAAATTGTACTTTCCATTATTGAAATATATTACGTTTTTTTCATTTTCTTTATCAGCCTTTTTTTTATAAGCAGCAATGAATTTCCCTTCCTTATATTCTATTTTTTTCACGGTTCCAGGAAGAGGTGCCCTATTAACATGAACATCGAATAAAGACATAAAAATCGAAATTAAAATCGAATTACCGCAGAAGTGGTCATTAACCTCTTCAATTTTTATTATTCTCCCATCAGCAGGAGATACTATAATTTTGTCCCCACCAGGTATAATTCTCTCAGGGTCACGGAAGAAATAAATGGTAAAACCAAATAGGAAAAGCGAAATGATAAAAAGAACATTTATAATATCCGATTTTATAAATATCATCAGTATAGCAAGAGTAAACGACAATAAAAAAGAAGGAAAAATTATTTTAACACCCTCTTTAGCAATTTTCATAAAATAGCCCTCTACGAATTCCCTAAAACATTCTCATAAATATAATCAACTTTTTTAAGAATTCTACTCTCATTAAAAACTTCCTTTAGTTCATCCTTTTTAATCCTAGCTCTAACATTACTATCCTTCAGTAATAATTCTAAAAAATCTTTCTTTGTTCTCCATGCTTCCATTGCATTTTTCTGAACTATTTCGTATGCTTGTTCTCTTGTAAATCCCGCCTCTACTAATTTAAGAAGTACCCCCTGTGAGTATATAAGTCCTTTTGTAAGATTCAAATTCCTCTTCATATTCTCGGGATATACAGCAAGTCCAGATAGTATTTTTATCATATCATTTAGCATAAAATCTATAACTATGCACGCATCTGGAATTATCACTCTTTCAGTGGATGAGTGCGATATATCCCTCTCGTGCCAGAGAGCTATATTCTCCATTGCAGTCAGGCTATACCCTCTTAATAATCTAGATAATCCACAGATGCGCTCACACATTACGGGATTTCTTTTATGTGGCATTGCTGAAGAACCTTTTTGTCTTCTACCAAATGGTTCCTCTGCTTCTAGTACCTCTGTTCTTTGCAGATGTCTTATTTCAAGAGCAATTTTCTCCAGAAGTGCTCCTATTAGTGCTATCGTATTTATAAAGAAAGCATGCCTATCTCTTTGTAATACCTGATTTGATATTGAGGCAGGTTTTAGTCCTAGATTCTTACATACCCTTTTTTCTACCTCATGGTCAATATAAAAATATGTACCAACTGCACCTGAGATTTTCCCAAAACTTATCTGCTCTACTGCAAGTTTAAATCGCTCAATATTTCTTTTCAACTCCTCATACCAAATTAAAAATTTCAACCCAAATGTTATCGGTTCTGCATGTATACCATGAGTTCTCCCAATCATTATCAAGTTTTTATATTTAAAAGCTTTCTCTTTCAGAATTTCTAGGAGTTTGTTAAGTCTTTTTTGAATCAACTCTGATGCCTCTTTAATTTGAAGTGAAAGAGCTGTGTCAAGCAAATCTGATGAGGTCATCCCCATATGAATAAATCTTGAAGAGGGACCCACATATTCAGCTACATTGCTAAGAAATGCAATAACATCATGTCTTACCTCTTCCTCTATTTGCTTTATCCTATCAACGTTAAAGTTTGCTTTCTCTTCAATAATCCTGAAATCTTTTTCTGGTAACTTGCCCATATCTTTGTATACTCGACATACTTCAACCTCTACCTTTAACCAGGTACGAAATTTGTTCTCCTCACTCCATATATTCCCCATTTCAGGCAAAGTATATCTTTCAATCATGCCAACTCCTATTCAAGCACTAATTGAAATTCTATCCTTTTTCCATCTCTGATACCAACAAATTTTACAATGTCTCCTCTCTTATAAAAATTCTCCTGTATCTCATCTATTATATCATACTTGTTTTTTATTTTCCTATTGTTTATTTGTATTAATATATCGCCAATTTTTATTCCCGCTTTTTCAGCTGAGCTTCCCTTTTTTACATTGGTCACGATCACTCCAGCCACTTCTTCCAGCCCAAGATACCTTGCAAGAAAAACATCTATATCCTGAACAGTCAGACCTGTTCTGAATGATCGGTCCACTTTCCCATATTTCTTCAATTCTTCCACAACTACCTTGACTCTATTTATAGGAATTGCAAATCCAATCCCTATTGATCCTTCGCTCAAAGCACTTCCTGTAAAAATGAAAGTATTTATTCCAATTACCTCACCATTCACATTAACAAGGGGTCCACCGCTATTGCCCGCATTTATAGATGCATCTGTCTGTATCATATCCTGATAGACTCTTCCACTTTCCTGCTTTCCAAAATCAATGTCCACGCCAGAAACTATACCAACAGTTGCTACAGGATTGTGAGCAACATTAAAAAGTCCAAAGGGATTGCCTAGTGCCACGACCCATTCACCAACAATTATATCGTCGGAATCACCAAGCTTTGCGTATTTAAAATTTTTACCATCTATTTTGAGTAGTGCTATATCCGTGAGATTATCCACCCCGACTATCTTTGCTTCAAATTCTCTACCTCCCACTAAGGATACAACAACTTTTTCCGCATTTTCTATTACATGTGCATTTGTTACTATATAACCATTAGAACTTATTATAAATCCAGAGCCCAAACTTTGAACTCTCCTTCTTATGATTTGCTCCGGGAACAAAAACCGCAATAGTGGATCATCAAAAAATGAACCTGTCACATACTCCTGGATAGCTATAACATTTATCCCCGCAACAGCTGGACCAACATCTTCAATAGCACGAGTTATTGCATTTCTTCGAGAACAGTCTATATCACTCTGGGCATAAACTAAAACTATTAGTACAAATATGTTAATTAAAATCTTAAATTTCATTTTCCCACTTTTCTCCAGTCTTCAAGGAATCTATTTATACCCATATCTGTCAATGGATGCTTTATCATCTTCTCCAGCACTGTAAATGGAATAGTACAAATATCAGCTCCAATTAACGCAGCTTCAACAATATGAAGAGGATTTCTAATACTTGCTACTATAACCTGAGTTTTAAAATTATAATTTCTATAAATCTGTACTATCTGTTCTACTAACTCCATTCCTATATGACTTATATCATCCAGGCGCCCCACAAAAGGTGATACATATGTCGAACCAGCTTTTGCAGTAAGTATTGCCTGCAGAGAAGAAAAAACAAGTGTCGTGTTTGTTTTTATTCCTTCTGAAGTGAGAATTTTTATAGCTTTTAACCCCTCAAGAGTAATTGGAATTTTTATGACTATATTATCACCTATTTTTGCCAGCTCCCTTGCCTCTTTTACCATTCCTTCTGCATCAAGACTTACGACCTCAGCACTTACAGGACCATCAACTATACCGCAAATATCCTTCAAAATCTCCCTGAAATTACCTTTTTCCCTACTTAATAAAGTAGGATTTGTCGTCACACCATCAAGTATACCCCATGATTGGGCCATTTTTATCTGTTCAATATTCGCAGTATCGATAAAAATTTTCATCTCCCCCCTCTTTTTCTAATAAACTACCTCTTTCAAGAATAAACCTCTGGCTGGTGCACTTATAACTTGCACTCTATTATCCTTATTTTCAAGTAGATTTTTGAAGTCCTCAATTGTATAACGACCTCGGGCAACTTCAATCATTGTTCCAACCAACATTCGTACCATTGTCTGTAAGAATCTATTTGCTGAAATTGTATAAATGAAAAAATCACCTTCATCTTTCCAAAAAGATTCAATAACATTACATTCTTTGTTTTTAACTACACAGGTAGATTTGCAAAATCTTTCAAAATTTCGCCTACCTAATATCATATCACTACAGATTTTAAGCTTATTGAAATCAAACTCGAAATGTGGCTTCCAGCTATATATTCTTTCAAAAGGACTATAGTTTTTAGTTATTTTATAAATATAGGTCCGCTTCTTTGCCGAAAAGCGGGCATGAAACTTCTTATCTACTTCCTCACAGGACTTTACATTTATATCTGGTGGTGTTCCAGAGTTGATTACTATTCTTACCTTTTCAACCGATAAATTAGTATTAAGATCAAAATGTGCTACCTGTCCGAGAGCATGCACTCCTGCATCAGTTCTTCCCGCCCCTACCACGTTCACCCTTTCCCCACTACCAAGAGGTTGTAATGCATCTTCTATTGCCTGCTGGATTGTTCTTGAGCTTTTTTGCCTCTGCCATCCAGCATAATTTGTACCGTCGTATTCGACTATTATTTTAAACCTTTTAGACATATATGATTGTAATTGCAAATGAAGTGATCAATAAAAATAAAATCCAATCCTTTAAAACAAATTTCAATCTTTTATAATAAGTACGCTTTCCCTTTCCATATCCTCTAATGTACATCGATAAAGAGAGAGTATCTGCTTTTTTCAAGATATACACCATCAAAGGAGATAGGATATTTTTAAACTCTTTGATTCTACCAATTACCGTACTGTTCCGATCAACATTAAAAAAATTCCTATAACTCTGGTCAATATCCTTCACCTCCCTTTTAACTATAGGAAAAAATCTAATACCAATAAAAATTATCATGAAAAGATCATCAACTGGAAACTTCAGCTTCTTTAATGGACACAATATAGAATAGACCGAATCAATCAGTTCAATTCCATTTATCCAGTTGAACGCAAACCCGGATACTAAAAATAGATTTAATAATCTGATTGTAAACATAATGGAGACTAATAATCCTTCATAGCTAAAGGTAAATCTAACCCCTCCTATTGAAAAATTAAGTGAGGTAAAAATCACATGTATAGTCAGTGTCAACGGAATAAATACCAGAAAAAGCCTGACTGAATCTATGACTCTATTTAAATATTTACTTACGATTAAAAACAGTACAAATAAAAGCAAAATAATGGATTGGAATAATAAATTTGTCTTTACAAAAATAATTACCAGCAAAGCAATAATTATGAAGAGCTTGACTCTGGGATCAAATTTTACCATTTCAAATCCAGACTAATTGAGGTTACAACCCCTGGTAAATGGTAAAATCGTGGTCTCAAAGATAATTCGGGTTCTTCAAGCCTTTTTCTAGTTATAGCAATAATATCTATTGCACTTACTATTCTATTAACCGCAAGCCCAGCAAAAAGCATTGATGCGTTACGATAAAATATACCACTTCTTATTCTGTACTTATCAAATCTTTTCTTATTGGCTTCACTATCCCATGCCCAGAAGTATTTCTCATTCAAGGGATATACCAAGTCTATCTGCCTATTCCTGAGCTTTTGCTCATTGTATTCATATATATTCAGGTAATTTCCTACATCTGTAAAATATTGCATATCTTTGCCATCAGGATCTATCTCAGCGTGTGACACAGCAAAAGCTACTACTGTATTATAATACAATCTGCCGTAATATCTTGACAATACATATCCAGCCATAAGACCCAAATCAGCAAGGTTCAGTAAATATCCTCTCTGGTGTCTACCCAATGTATGCTCCCCCCAACCAGGAAATATCAAAGATTTTAAAAGAATAACCCTTGCTTCACCAAAACTTAATTTTTCTTCCTCCTGAGCAGTGATAGTGCTTACCACAAGGATTATCGCCAAAGAAAAAACCAATAACTTTTTCATCGATTCTCTTCCTTCCTCTTTATAAATATAGCAACAATCAACACAGCCAAAGTTATTGTATTGAGTATAGAAAACCAATCCCCTATTTTAGTATTCAAACTTCCTGTACCTGTTAAAACATCAGCTACTAAATAACCTTTCTTATTAAAACCTATCTTTCTCTTAACCTTTCCATCTGGCATTATAATCATTGATACCCCAGTATTCGCTGCTCTTACCACAGGAATTCTATTCTCAACAGCTCTAAATCTGGATATTTCAGCGTGGAGATAAGGAGCTGAAGTCATACCAAACCAAGCGTCATTTGATATGACTACAAGCATTTCAGAACCTTTTTTTACCCCTTTTCTTACAATATCTGGAAATGATGATTCATAACAGATAGCAACAGTGAACTTCACCTCACTTTTACTGTTGGTGTCTGATGTATTACTAGTATTTATTTTAAATATAGTAATACTATCACCCGATTCAAAATTACCCTGTCCAAAATTTATATTTCCTAACTCTGGGAATACACTTGATAAAGGGATATATTCTCCAAGAGGAACCAGCCTCAATTTACTGTAAGTAGGAATACTTCCCTCATCAGGTGGTATAAGGAAAGCAGAGTTATAATATTTGTACTCTCCGCCTATTCTTTTAAAATCAGGTACACCAGTCAATAAATAAACCTTATGCTCTTTCATTTTATTTCTAATTCTTACCATTTCACCGTGCTGGTTTAGACGCAGATATACAGGAACTGCAGTCTCAGGCCAGACTACCAGATTCACATTATGCTCTGCAACCGAATCCGTGTAGTTATATAAAGTATTCATAACATCATCGTAATAAATTTTAGTCCACTTTTCGTTTGGATCAATGTTCGGCTGTACAATCCCAACTCGAATGAATTTCCCTTTGTTCGATTTTTCAGAATACATTGATATTCTGATGATTCCATAAATAAAAACTATGGCGAAAGAAATGCAAATAAAGCTCAGAAGAATTTTCCTTGCTCTAAGACTAATATTCTTAAAAAACAAAAGATATAATATAGAATTAACCATTACCACAAAAAAACTCAATCCAAATGACCCAAAAATATCAGAAATCTGGATTAATGGTAAAAAATACAACTGCGTATAGCAGAGATTATTCCATGTGAAACCGAACCTTCCCAGCGACCTCAAATATTCAATGCTAACCCAGATGACGGGAAGCAGTGCAATAGCTTTAATCGCACCAAGCTTTTTTCCTAGCAGACCAAAGATAAAGCCTATCATAGCATAATTCAATGAAAGGAAAAGCACAGCAGAAATCATAGATAGCACCGCCCAATACCATTCTGTACCTTTATTTAATGAAAGCCAATATAATATTCCAAGATTCAACATTACTCCGAATAAAAATCCCTTTTCAACCCCTAGGTTGAATTTATCTCTTTCAAAAGCATAGATTAAGGGAATCAATGCCATATACGATATAAAACCAAGCTTGAGTGGAGGAAATCCAGTAATGACAAGAATTCCAGATATTATTACAAGAATGTTTGGATGCAGCCTGTTAAAAATCTTCTTCACTATCATTGGAATGCTTTGGATATCCTCCCACTTTACCCCTCGAATCAAGATAGGTCTGCAAGATTAGTGAAGCAGATATCATATCAACTTTATGTTTATTATGCCTAATTTTTTCACCTTTGAAATGCATGGTTCTCATCGCTTCAGCAGTAGTCAGTCTCTCATCTATAATAAAAATCCCGATATCAATAACCTTTTTTAGTTTATCAACAAACTCTCTTACCTTTATAGTTTGCTTAGTGTCACCACCACTCATTGACAAAGGCATACCAACAATAAGAGCCTCAACATTATTTTCTTTTATCTCTCTTAATATTTCATCAAAAATATTATCTCCATTATTGATGATCACCTTATACGGTGATGCAATAATCTTTAACTCATCGGATAAAGCTATACCTATTCTTTTATCACCATAGTCTATTCCCATTAATCTTCCCATAACTGTCTCTTTTTTTATTTTTTCTATATATTTTTATAAAAATAATATGGCTAAAAAGAAATATTATCTCCTTTCAATGCTTATTATACCAGGGACTCTATAAACCCTTTCAATAACTTTATTTAAATGATCAATGTTACCGACCTGTATCAGCAATGACACGTTAGCAAGCGATTCATCCACCTTGCCTTCAACACCCACAATATTGGTATTTGTGTAGGTTATCGCATCCATTATGTCGCGAAGTAGACCTTTTCTCTCCTGAGCAAGTATCTTTATTGGAACCGTAAACTGTTGTCCCTTACCAACATCCCACTCAACATTAATAATCCTATCGGTCGAATCGATCATTGCTGGTATATTTTTACAATCGTTTTTATGAATTATAATACCTCTACCTCTACTGATAAATCCCAGAATTTCATCACCCGGGATTGGATTGCAACACTTTGCAAAGGACACCATCATGTTTTTTATACCATCGATTTTAACACCTCGTATGGAGGTAATAGTTCTTTGATAAATGAGCTTTTCGTAATCCTCTTTTTCAATTTCCTCTTTTTTATGAGGAAAAAGCTTTGAATATATGCTGTGAACAGTTATAATTCCGCTTCCTACCGCCTCATAAAGTTTGTTTATATCTTTGTAGCCAAAAACATCCAGATTTTCACAAATGGTTTTTAAAAATTTTATATCCTTATGCCTTCTATCCTCTTTTTCTAATATTTCTTTTCCGAGCTTTATGGACTCATCCTGCTGAATCTTCCTTAACCATCTTTTTATAGAACCGATCGCTTTCCCTGTCTTTACAAACTTAAGCCAGGCATAGCTTGGTCTCTGATTCTCAGAAGTCAAAATTTCTACTGTTTGACCACTTTTAAGCTCCGTATTCAACGGAACAATCCTGCCGTCTACTTTTGCACCAATACACTTATAACCAACTTCTGTATGCACAGCGAAAGCAAAATCAACAGGTGTAGCACCCTTTGGTAATCTAATAAGATCTCCTTTTGGAGTAAAAACAAAAATCTCATCTTTGAATAAATCTATCTTCAATGTTTCAAGAAACTCTCTTGGATTCCCTGACTCTGTTTTCAATATTTCAATCAAATCCCTAAGCCAGCTAATGTATTTGTCTAACTCATCTGGTTTATCCTTTGACTCCTTATATCTCCAGTGTGCTGCTACACCCTCCTCGGCAACCAGATCCATCTCCTCGGTTCTTATTTGCACCTCTACCACTTTTCCATCTGGACCACGTACCGTTGTATGAATCGATCTATATCCATTGGTTTTAGGATTTGCAATATAATCTTTAAATCTTTCCATAATCGGGGTATAGATACTATGAACAATACCGAGTATCGAATAACAATTTTCTTTTGTATCGGTAATTAATCGAATTGCCATTAGATCATAAATTTCCTCGAAAGATTTATGACGCACCTGCATTTTTTTATATATTGAATAGTAATTCTTCGTCCTTCCTATTATCCTCGCCGGAATACCCTGTTCCTTCAAAGCTTTCTCTATCGGAATGGAAAACTTATTTATATATTCTTCCTGAGCCTTTTTGCTTGCCTTTAATTTCTGGTGAATATATCTGTAAGCATCATAATCAAGCGTTTTTAAAACTAAATCTTCCAGCTCTGATTTAATTTTGAACATTCCAAGTCTATGGGCAAGAGGTGCATACACATCACGAGTTTCAGTAGCTATCCTCAGTTGCTTAACAGAAGGTAAATACTTCAAAGTCTGCATATTATGTAATCTATCAGCAAGTTTAATAATTATTACCCGTATGTCATCTGCAACACTTAACAATAATTTTCTAAAATTATCAGCTTGCTCTTCCTTTTTGCTGATAAAAGAAATTCCACTTATTTTTGTAACACCCTCTACGAGATTAGCAACATCCTCACCGAATACTTCTTTTATATCATCATAAGTTATATTAGAGTCTTCAATCGTATCATGAAGGAGACCACCCATAACTGTAGCTACATCCATACCGAGTTCTGCAAGAGTCATTGCAACTCTATAGCAATGCTCAAAATATGGTTCTCCAGAAAGTCTTTTCTGCCCCTTATGAGTAGACTTCGCAAATTTATAAGCAGTCCACAATTTCTCATAATGCTCGGTAACATCATGGCCACTACTCATAATGGCATAAATAAGGTCTATAAACTTCTTTGGTCTTTTCTCTACGGTTTTCTTTTCTACCTTGACCTCTGCCATAAATTATCTTTATTTGTATTTTAAAAGGTATTTGATATTGCTTCCTCCCGAGGAGGTGAATAATCTTCAAATCTAGCGTATCTATCAATAAAAACTGCTTTTACGGTGTCTATTGGACCATTTCTTTGCTTTGCAACAATAATTTCAGCTTTCTTTTCCTCATCATGGCTTATCCCCTCTTTTTCCCTGCTCTTCTTATACATTACAGGTCTATAGACAAAAATTACCACATCCGCATCTTGTTCTATTGCTCCCGACTCTCTTAAATCAGATAGTTGTGGACGGTGATCACCACCTCGCTGCTCAGGTGCTCTTGACAATTGTGACAATGCTACCACAGGAATATCAAGCTCTTTTGCCAGTGCTTTCAAACCCCTTGAAATCTCAGCAATCTCCTGCTGTCTACTATCGGAAGCTCTTGTGGCTCTGATTAATTGAAGATAATCAATAAAAATTACCTTTACATCCTTTTCAGCCTTTAATCTTCTTGCTTTTGCCCTGATTTCAAGCATTGTAGGAGAGGGAGAATCATCTATGTAGATAGGAGCCTTTGCCAGTTCACCTGATTTTACACTCAGCTTCGACCATTGTTCACGAGGTAATCTCCCGGTTCGCACAAGATGGCTATCTACTCTTGCTTCCGCACAAAGCAATCTCATGGCTATCTGATAATCAGCCATTTCAAGGCTGAAAAAGCCAACGGGAATTCTCCATTCCACCGCCGCATTTCTTGCGATAGTCAGTGCCAAGGCTGTCTTACCCATACCCGGTCTACCAGCAATAATAACGAGATCCCCGTTGTGGAATCCTGATGTAAGACTGTCTAGGTCTGATAGCCCTGTTGGGACACCTGTTGTATCCCACTTTTTATTATGAATCGCATCAAGATATTCAAAAGTTTCAGAAAGCACATCTTCAAATTTCTTAAAACCAGCCTTTAGTCTTCTTTCTGATAGAGCAAATATTCTCTCTTCAGCTCTATCTAATATGTAAAATACATCTTCTTTTCCCTCATATGCTTCTGACTGGATTTCGTTAGCTGCACTGATCAATTTTCTTAAAGTGGATTTTTCAAGCACAATCTGGGCATAGTATTCTATATTTGCAGCTGATGGGATAGACTCCACGAGCCCGGTTATGTAATAAGCCCCACCAGCCAATTCAAGCTTATTATCTCTTTTCAATCTATCTATTACACTAAGCTGATCGACTGGCTGAGCTTCGTTAAAAAGCTCCACCATTGCGCCAAAAATAACTTGATGTTGTGTGCTGTAAAAATCACCTTGCTCAAGATATTGGAGAGCTTTACTAACAGCCTCTTTTTCCAGCATCATAGCTCCGAGGACCGCTTGTTCCACCTCTATAGAATGAGGTGGAACTCTCAGCACTTCACTAATGCCCACATCAGAACTATTTCTTTTGTCATTTGACTTACTCCTTGCCATTTCAATCCGCCTCTTTTAAATAAATTTCTTTTATTTTTTCAAAATCCTCAACTATTGCCTTTTCCAGATTTGGATTTCTAAGTACAGCAGCAGGATGGTAAGTTACCATTAAATCTATATTATGATATTTAAAAATAGAATGTCTGAATTGACCAAGCGTATACTCCATTTTTAATAAAGCCTTCGCCGCGGTTAATCCAAGGCATACAATCAATTTTGGATTTATCAATTGTAATTGGGCAATCAGATAGGGCTCGCACTGTGAAATCTCGAAAGAACTTGGTGTACGATTATTCGGTGGTCGACATTTCAACACATTACCGATAAAGACTTCATTTCTGTCAATTCCAACCATCTTAAATAGTCTATTAAGTAGCATCCCCGCTCTTCCAACAAACGGCTTGCCCTGTAGATCTTCGTCCCGCCCCGGAGCCTCGCCAATAAAAACTATATCAGCTTGCAGATTGCCAGATCCAAAAACTGTATTTGTTCTTGTCTTATGCAAATTACATTTCTTACAATTTTCTACGGCTTTTTTTATCTCGTTTAATTTTTCTATTGGATTTATTATCACTTTACCAGGTTCTTCAGTAAGAATTAACTCATCACCAAACAGTTCCATTTGTTGTTTTAAATATTTTTCAACCACGTTCAAATTACCTTCCCTCGCCCGCAACTATTTCAATCAATTCTCTTGCAATGTCTATCTTTTTATCTTTTAATAAATCCCATTTATTCCCATTCTTTGAATATAGGACTATTTCATTGTAATCAGACTCAAAAGCAGTATCTACCTTTGTTGGATCATTCCAAGCTATATAATCAATACCTTTTTCTCTCAATTTCTTTAATGTATTTTCTTTCCCATTGACAGTTTCTACACTAAATCCAACCACTACAGTATCAGGATAATTTTTCTTGTATGCCTTTATAATATCTTCAGCATAACTAATTTTAACTGTTCTTACACCATCTGATTTCTTTATCTTGCCATTGAACTTTTCGGGTACAAAATCCTCAATAGCAGCTGCCATAAATAAATAATCAGCATCTTTCATTTCCAGAAGAGCTTTCAACATCTGCTGGCTAGTCTGGACTTCAATATACTCTATAAATGGTATCTTTTTCAGATTATTTGGTCCTGCTATCAGAGTCACATCCGCTCCCATTATATATGCTTGCTCAGCTATTGCAAACCCCATTTTGCCGCTTGATCTGTTGGAAATAAATCGTATATCATCGATATATTCACGTGTCGGGCCAGCAGTCACAACAACTTTTTTCCCTGTAAGAAACTTCTTTTTACCTAATTTTCTCAATATTGCCAAGAGAATTTTATCTTCGTCAGCAAGCCTTCCAATACCACAGGTTTTACAGGCAAGTTCCCCTTCTTCACTTTCAACAATTTCATATCCAAGATTTCTTAATTTTTTCATATTTTCCTGAGTTACTGGATTCAAATACATTCTGTCATTCATTGCAGGAGCAATCAAGGTATCAATTCCTTTCACCATCGCTATCGTAGTAAGCAGATTATCTGCAATTCCATTTGCAATCTTTCCTATAATATTAGCTGTCGCCGGACAGATAACTAGTAGATCTGCTCCCCTTGCAAGATCTATATGAACTGTACCTTTTGCTTCGCTTTCAAACATTTCGGAAAAAACAGGATTCCCTGTTAATGTCTCAAACAATAGTGGACTGATAAATTTCTTAGCTGAGTCAGTCATAATCACAGTAATATCAGCTCCTTCGCCTCTGATCAGATGACGTATTATACCTGCTGATTTGTAAATAGCTATACTTCCAGTTAATCCAAAAAGTATTTTTTTATCCTTCAGTCTCATCCTGCTTCTCTTCAGATTTTGAATAAGTTGCATATCTGTACTCTATTCTTCCACCAAGCATCTCTTTTAGAGCCATAGTCGTCGGTTTTTCAATCTTATCGTAATCGATTTCCTGTTCCTCTTCAAAATCTTCGAAATACTCTTCCAGGGCTTCACTTTTATACACGACTGGATTTTTAGCAACTCTCAATGCATTGATCTGGTTTGCCCTTCTTGCCATAGCAACAATAATTTCAAAAACATCCTTTGACTTCTGCAATAGCTTACCAAATTCAATAGTGTCTACTGCCATTTTTCTTCACCTCCTCAATTATTTCCAAAACTTTATTCACTGTTTCATCCAGCCTATCATTTACTATTTTGTAATCATATTGTTCACCAAGTTTTAACTCCTGGTGAGCTCTCTTTTTTCTCATTCTCAATGAATCCTCATTATCAGTTCCTCGTGATCTTAATCTTCTATCAAGCTCCTCTTCACTCGGGGGCAGTAAAAATATCGACACGGAATTTTCTGGATAAAATTTCCTAATATTCAAACCACCCTTCACATCAACATCAAGAAGTAAAATTTTCCCGTCTCTAATTGCTTTCTCAAGCGCCGATTTCAATGTACCATAATAATTATGAAAAATCTCTTCCCACTCGGCAAATTCACCTCTTTTTATCTTTTTTTCAAATTCATCCCTGGTCAAAAAATAATATTCCCTGCCATTTACCTCCCCAGGTCTTGGGCTTCGTGTAGTGCAGGATACGGAAAACTCGAAACCATTATTAGTCTCAAGCAATTTTTTACAGACAGTGGTTTTGCCTGTCCCTGATGGCGCTGATATAATAACCAGTAACCCACTCATAATATATTTTGAGCCTGCTCTCTTATCTTTTCCAGTTCATCTTTAATATTTACAACTATGTGTGAAATCTGAGCATTTTCGGACTTTGACCCAATTGTATTTGCTTCTCTATTCATTTCCTGGATGAGAAATTGTAATTTCTTACCAACAGGTTGATCTAACTCTATAAATTTTTTAAATTGACTGATATGAGAATGGAGCCTATCGCACTCTTCCGTGATATCAAGCTTTCTCGATAAAATACTAGCCTCCATAATGAGACGATTTTCATCAATTTCAACATCTTCCAATAGTAGCCGAACTTTCTCTTTTAACTTTTTAAAAATCTCCTCTTTATTCTTTTTATACAGATCTTCTATTCTACCAAGATCCTTTTCAATATTTCCAAGATATGAATAAAAAAATTCCTGTATGGCTTTCCCCTCTTCAGCTCTCATTGAATCCACTTTATCTAAAGCTTCTATCAGAACTTCTTTAACAGGTTCAAAATACTTCTGAGCATCAACTTCAGGGATGGTCAATTCAGAATAATCTGAGATACTTAAGATATGTGATAGATTTATCCTTTCTCTGATACCCAACTCTACTGTTGCTTTCCTCAGCTCATCGTAATATCTTCTCATCAACGGGATATTTAAATGCAAATAATCAAAGTTTACTTTATCATCATTACCTATGTTTATCACAACTTTAATAGAACCACGATTCAGTTTTTCGGAGATCAATTTCTTAAACTCATCTTCATAATCTGATAAAAACTCAGGCATTTTCAGATAAATATCTATAAATCTATTATTCAATGACTTGACCTCTATGGTAACCTCTCCAATCTCCATCATCTTTGTTACTTTTCCGTATCCCGTCATACTTTTTATCATTAGCGAATATCCTCAATCATCTACCAGTATTAATTTAAAAATTAAGTAAAACAATAATCAACTTCTGGAATTCACATAAGCCTCTGATTATCAATTTATATTGTGACTTTTTTTATTTTTAAAATTATATAATACTTTAAACAAGTGAACATATTAAACTATATCAATCTACACAAATAATCATAAAGAACTTTATTTTAACTTCTTTATAAAATTATTGAAAAGTGCCTATTAGTGTAAATATGCCTAACAAAAGCAATATGAAGCAATCAGTATGGCAATCATTAAAAAAATATAGTGTTTCAAAAATTTGACAGTTGACAAGGAAAAATTAAAATTCTTTTTTTATATTTTATGACATAATATGGTCTATTAATATTTTTAAAGCCTGAAATAAAATTCGAAATGATGCCAGAGTATCTCTATCTGTTAATATGTTTAGACTGGGAATTTGTATTATAAAATAAGCCACCATCTTATAATCATTTTTACTTATAAACTTTTCCTCAGAAATAATACTTCACTTTTAGAAATAACAGATCATTACTATCAAACCTTCCAAAAAAGCTATCCCTATTCCCATTAAAAATAAATCCGCCGACCAAAATATTCAGATTATCAATCATATCCAGTTCAAGATTTAACCCCGACATAAACGACTCATCTTCAATATTATACAATAAAATCAATGCTGGCTTTATTGTCTCATTAGCAGATTTGTAGTTTAAAAATGTAGTAAAAATACGTCTCCTTTCCTCCTGAATAATTTTAGGATTGTAATCAGCAATTCTCTCTTCAATATACTGCATACTTATGTTTAAATTCATAAGCAACTCATAATCAAATCCAACACAATATTGATAAAATGGGCTTTTAACTGAAGTTAAATCAATCGTGCTGAAATGTCTTTGTTTGTAATATCCACCCTCACCTCTTAAGACAATCGCTCCAAAGGGCTGAGAAAAACCAAACCCGTAAAAGGTAAACCATCGATAGGTTTTCATAATTAAGCTATCTTCCATACTTATCTTCATTATAGGAGTATACTCCATCTTTCTTAAAAATACCAATGATAAATCAGTTCCAAAAAGAAATGTAGAGAATCTACCACCTAGACCAACATTGGCTAAGTTATTTTCAACCTTTTTATCCATTATTTTAAATCCCTGAAACGCTGGCGGAAACTGAATGGAAAATATTGACCACCTACCTGTTGAAGGTAGTACTGAGTTCTTAAATTCTGGAATAGCAATAATTTCAAAACCACTATTACCCCTATATATTTTCCCTCTCAGAATATTTACCGGAGTTCTTATATCATTAAAATCTTGAAGTAAAAAGTACGAGAGGTCAAGTGGGTTGACTATATCATTAACAAAATATCCATCAACCTTACCCCACACTACGTGCTGTCTGCCAAGTTTTAAACTAAACCATGAAGAAAAATACTCAACCCACGCTTCACGAAGTGATATTACCTCACTTTGCTTATTTAAATCATGTAAAAAATCAACTACAAATAGACCATGCAGATTTTCTGTATAAGCTTCCGTATTTAACTGGAATCTATTGTATTCAATAAGAAACTCATGTTCACCCCCGATTTGGACCGCATAGAAACTCTTTAAAACCCCATTTATTGTATATTCTACTGATAGAACAATCTTTATAGTAAGAAAAACCAACAAAATAAGCTTTTTCATGGTTACTTCCCCAATAATAATATTCTTCCAGACTCAAGCATACTTACTGTAAAAATATTTTCTTCTAGAGGTTTATCATAGGCTATATCCTCAATTTCTATAATCGTCTTATGCTTTTTCTGAATATTATTCATTTGAAGTTTTGTGTATAACCATCTGCCATTTGCATTCTCCAAACGATCACAAACCATACGTTTTAACAGATTACCATTATTGTCGAAATAATCCACCCTCTTTATAACCCATTTCTCTGGTAATACCCAGAGGATTCGCTTACTGTAGGTTGGTTCCTTCTCTAAAGGAATCGCCTCTATTTTAAAACATTCAACGCTATCAATTACCTCCTTCCCAATTAACTCAAACTTATCCTCATCAAGGCTTCTGCCTCCAAGGTCATCATAGGTAAAGTCAGTTCCCATAAAATACTCACTTTTACTCTTACCAGCTATCCTTTTTACTCTCTTTACTGCAGGTAGATACAACCACCTATCATCATCCTTAGAAGGAATATTATAGCTCCAGACCAGAAGTGCAGTCCCCCGTATATCGTTTGGATAGTCGAAAACCACAAGCGTCTTCTTATCAACATCTCCCTTTTCATAATCTTCCTCAAACCTTACGACAGTTCTCTCCCTCTTCTGCCCTCTCTTATTTATTAAAATCATTCTGGATTTAGCAACAGCAGTTTTATATTTATTTTCCTTATCAACCTTCTCCATTATTTCACGGCCTGTTTGAGACAAAACTATTGAAAAATAAAAAACTGAAATGATAAAAATTATGATCTTTCTCATTTTACTCCCCTCCTTCCATATACAATCATCATAACAGGTGGTGTTAAAAATAAACTCATGAAAAATGCCTTAAGAAACCTTTTTCTGAATTTGAACTCAGCTACTCCCGACGCCTGGAGACATATTATAAAATATATTGCAATTACAATACTCAAATTATCCAGTAAAAAATTTCCAATAGAGGCCCACCATCCGCTATTGTAAGGTAATTGCTCTTTAAACCATCCAATAAACCAGTCAAAAAATCTATACAGCCAATAGCCAATGATACCGACAGAGCCAATTATAAAGATTCTTTGAAAAACAAAATCAATTTTTTTCTCTTTTTCTTTCATAGAAAAACTCTCCCTTAATTGAAACAATTACAACAGGTATCAACGTCAAAGCTCCCATCAGACAGGTTGCTATGGAGAAAATAATTAAAAATCCGAAAAAGTAAATCGGTAAAAATCTTGAAAAGAAAAGCACACTAAAGCCCACTATAACTGACAGTGCATTGTACACTATACCTTTACCGGTGGTATTTAGAGTCTGTAGTATGGATTCTTCTTTACTTAAACCGGAATTAAGTTCCTTTCTAAATCTGTAAATAAAGTGAATTGTATAATCCACTCCCACACCAATCATAATACTCGAAAGCATCATAGTAGCTACATTCAGCTCAATCTTCAAATACCCCATAAGTCCGAACACGACTGCCATAGCCACTATAAGCGGGATTATAGAAACTAATCCAGTCCGAATTGATTTAAAAAAAACAGCACAGACTATAAAAACAAGCACTATTGAAAATGCAAGACTATATGCCTGTCCTCTAACTATCAAATTTACAAGCTCACCAATTACTACTGCCATCCCCGTGACTACTGGAAATTCTTCCCGTGATAAATTCTTTTTAATAAAATTCTTTACCTTATTAATTATCCTTAAAATAGTCGTGGAACTCACCACATCCACCCTTGCAACTATTTGAGCCTGACTGTATTCGTAGTCCACAAGAAAATCAAAATCCTCTGGATCACCAGTCATCGAATACAAAAGAAAATATTGTGAGATCAGATTCCTATTATCTGGTATGACTTCATACTCAACACTATCGGAATGAAACGCTCTATTCATTTTCTTTACAACATCGACAATAGACATTGGATTTGTAACATGATCCAGACTTTCAAGATATTCTTCCAATGTCTCTATCTTTCTTAACATTACAGGTGATTTGATATCACCTTTAGCCATAATATTTATCTGGGATGTACCACCGAAGTTTTTATCTACCTCCTCATGGGCAACTCTCAAAGGATTATTCTCTTTCCAGTAATGCAGAGGATTCGTATCCACAACTATTTTGCTTATGCCCGGTACTAATATAATCGATATCAAAATTGAAGTCATAAGAAATAGTTTTCTCCTTTTCAATAAAATTCTTCCCATTCTAACTAGAATGTTATTTTTATCCGTATCATTCTTCCGGATATCTATAAGTACCGTCGGCTGACCTATTATATTTAAAAATGCAGGTACAAATGTTATACTTAAAATAAAAGCGATACCAATCCCAAAACTTGCAAAAAGTCCCATTATTCTTGCAGGTGGTGCTATATGAGATTGCAATCCCAGAAAACCTATAATTGTTGTAATACCAGCCATAAATATCGGCGTCATTACCTTTTTTAAGGCCCCATAAACTGCCTCTACATGATTCTTCAACAATCTATATTCTTCATAATAATGAGCTACTAAATGAATACTGTAATCATTTGCAATGGCTATCAACATTACAGGTAGAAGCATGTCAATAAAGACAAATTTAACTTTCAGTAACGACATTAACCCTACTGTATTTATTATGCTCATTATTACTACCACAAGCGGTAAAAACGCTCCAGCCCAACTCTTGAAACTGAAAACAAGAAGCAATATCATTAAAATTATCCCCAGTGGAAGGTAAACCTTTAAATCCCTTCTCATATCCCGCATCATGAGATATCTAATTATTGGAAAACCAGCAACCTTTATATCTTCGGGACTTCTATATTTTTCAGCTATCTCTTTAAAAAATTCGTAAATCTCCCTATCAGCCTCTTTACTAGTAATCGTGGATAATAGGGCTACGATTGCCGTATGCCTAAAATCCTCTGTCACAATTCTTTTATAAATCTGGTCATTATCAATTATTTTTCTTCTTAATTCTGCAAAATCCTCTTCACTTTTTAATGGTAATTCTTCAATTAAATCCCTTACTTCAAAACCGAATTCGGTTCCCTTTATTTCATTTGCATTTGTCAGAGCCAAAACTTTTGATACATAGGGATTCTTTTCAATTTCAGAAACCATACTATTAATTTTTAAAAGGGTTCCGTTATTCAAAATATTATCATCAGATATTGAAACAATAACAACTTCCGAACCTCCAAAAATAGCCTCAAGAGTATCAATATTTCTTATAACTTCATGATCTGTTGGCATCATTGATTTAAAATCAGGGTCAATCTGAAGATAGTAAATATTACTGCCTAAAATTAATGTTAGAAGTATCCAAAAGAAAACAACACATCTTGGGTATCTGGAAATTAAACCTATTAGCCACCTCATTTCTCACCTAATAATTTAGCTATATCAACTTTAACATTTTCCTCTAATATCCCATTAAACATGATCACGAGTAAATGAATTAGACTTTCTCTAATATTAAATTTATATTCAAGAAATATTTCAGGCATAAATACATTTTGAACTATAGAGGAGATTAAAAATAAAAAGAAATCAATATTTAGACTTTTTTTAATAAGTCTTTGCTTTTGAGCTTTTTGTATTACTGGTTTCAGAGATTCTATTATACCCAATCTGAAGCTATTTATCTCTTCCCATACACTCCTATGTTTTATGGATATTTCATACATAAATTCAGCCTTTATAGGGACAATCTTTTCATATATTATTTTATAGAAGTTGATTAGATATTCCAGAGGCTTATTTTTTAAATACTCAATTTCATCGATTTTTATTTTTACTTCAAATAGATAGTACAGTATGCTTGCACGAATAAATTCATCCTTATTTTTGAAATATTTGTACAGCGTTTTTTTACTGACCCCATGTATTCTACATAACCTTTCAATATTCACACTGACAATACCCTGCTCTATGATTTGCTTATTGGCAAATCTTATTATATTCATTATTTTTTCAGGAAATTTATTATACTTTGGAAACGCAATCTGTTCCATGCGTGTTTATATTAACATTTTTTTACACAGAAAGTCAATTTATTTTTGGTAATTCTAATATTTATATTTTATATTCAATTCGTGATGAATAAGAAAAGTAAAATTATGAGAAGGAGAGAATCTGTGGTCTTTTTATCAAAGAAGATACCCTTTAATATTATTATTGCTATTTTGTTTATTTTTATTCTCACCCCAAATTTCACTTTTTCCAAAGAAAATGAAACCCTGCCATATCTAGAAATTGGGATTACAAAATCAATTCTAATCAATCCAAGTATTGGCTACTGGTACAATAAAAAAGGCATTCGAATATCCGGTATGTATCTTAACAAAAATTCTAACGAACTACATATTAACTTCGGCTATTCTCTATATGACTCAAGAAGAACTCAGCACAGCATTAATCTCCTAACGAGCTGGATAACAGGCAGTGACCCCGGAGCGGATTATAAATATGCAGCCACGGGCGTTGCCTACAGTCTGAATTATCGGGGATTCTTTTTTGAACTTGGACTTGCATACCCATGGAGAGATGATATAGGAAATCTAAAAAATGATCCTGTAGTACCCTGTGGCTATATCGGCTATATTTACCGCTTTCGACCAAAGTAATCTTATATGATAAATATCCCAGGTGCAAAATAATAATTTCAAAGATGGTTTTTTATCAAATCATATAAATTACATCCGGATTTTTTATGAGATTGGGAAAATTTTATTCATTTATAGTTTTACCATTTATTCTCTATCTACTATCCGTAAATTTTTTATTTACTCCAAAAATATATCTAAACATCATCTTAATAATACCACTTATCATAACCCTTATTATATCAACCATATTTGTAAAAAGACTCATCGGCATATTATTCCATGTAACAATCGCATCTTTATTAACTGTATTTCTAATAATCAATAGTACAACATTTCCCATCGAAATAACTCTCGAAAAAAATAAAGACTACAGCAATCCCCTATTAAAATCACATAATATTGAATCTATTACTCTTAGTAACCTCATTTTTGATAAAGACCCAGTAAGTGGCAGATTAAAAAACATTAAAAGTAATATAATATTAAATAACGTTGATACAATTCATATTAAAATAAATAAACCTGCTAAGTACAATGGATTAAAATTCCTGCAAAAATCAATTGGTAAAAGATTCTATTTTTATACATATATAAATGATTCAACATACCTACTTTCGGCTGGCGATACCATTAGATTAGGATTAAAAACCCTTATCACAGTTCGAAATTATATCCCTGGTGAGGGTGTTGGTATTAATGTCAACGGTAATTACTACTTAATTCCACTAAATCGCCAAATGACCATTGACTCATTAAAAATAGCTATTAATTCAATGTATACAAAAGAAACTAACACAATAATGGTAATACAAACAAAAGGCAGGAGATTATTATTAATATTAACCTTTGCCTACATGATTTTACTTCTCATAATACTGGTGAAATCGAATGAGTATTGAAAACATCCTTTTATTTCTCGGTACATTCATAGCAATAATAACATTTTTCACAAGAAATCGAAATAAATTTTTAGATACTTCACTAAATCTTGTTTTAGGCCTTCTAATATGCTCAATAGAAATTTATCGAATAATACATTTTGGACTTGTTCCATTTTACAAAGTCTTTGATATTATCTTGATTATAGTAATTCTTCTAATCACGAAAAATATCTTAATCAAAATAAATAGTATAAAATATTCAAACCTGCTTCATGCATTTATAGTTTTACTACTTTTAGTCGCAATATTTCTGCCATCAAAATATAAACAACCTTCTCACTTACCCCCTATTTTAAACAGCATATTTTTCTATATACATGTTCCTCTATATATCATCAGTTATTTTTCCCTTTTCTCTGCCTCCATTGGTAGTCTTATTTACTTGATGAAGAGAAATATTCCAGATTGGCTGAAAAAATCAATTAATATCGACACAATTATGTCATTTTATCTCATGAATCTCGGCTTAATATCGGGTGCAATTTGGGCAGACAATACATGGGGAAGTTTCTGGTCGTGGGATCCTAAAGAAAACATTTCTTTAGCCATAGTTCTTCTTCTTTCAATTTATTTCCACACAAAAAGTGAGAAATCAAAATCTATAATTATTATTTTATCAACAATGTTGGTGTTTTTTAATTTTTTATTATTAAATTTCATTGTTAAAGGACTTCATTCATATTAAGAGTTGATTTTTGCTATATTATTTATTATAATTGTATCAACATGTATATATAAATAATTTGGCATACATATGCGTTCATTTCAAAATACAAAAATATAAGTGGAACAAACTTAAATGATTAACTATTTAGAACTATTTAATTACGTACAAAAAGAAATTAAGGAAATTGATAGAGAAAAAGATCACCGGATAAAAATACATAAGATATTGAATTTTATTTCAAAAACAGGCTGGGAAAGAGTTATCTTGAAGATTATCAATAAATCCTATGAGGTTTTGGAAGTTATAACCAATAGCACCAATAATCTCTATATTTCAGCAGTTAATACGAAAGAATTAATTAAGCAGAGAAAGATTCTAACAAGCAATCTAGTAAATAAATGGGCTATCGGAGATTTTTTCTATCTCCCGTGGTATGATTCAGAGGCAAGGAAAATAATAAGTAATGGATTAGATTCAGCAGTACCTGTTGAAGCAAAAAAAGGACTTTGGCATGAAAATGACCTTCTCTATACCATAATTAGACATGAAGAAGAACCTATCGCTCTGCTTATTCTTGACAAACCCACTGATGGACAAGCTCCCACAATAACCAAGCTCAATCCTATATCTATTTTTAAAAATTATATAAAGGAGATTCTGATCAATAAGCGAATTATAGACAACCTTGTTTCATACAAGAATTTCATTAGTACTATTTTTAAAATAGGAACAGATATCGTAATTGAGACCAATTCAGCCGATAATATAGTGAATATTAACAGAGCAATAGAAAATATCTTTCCTGTAATGAGCGATAAACTAATAAACAAAAATATTGAGTTTCTCAGAGAATTCTTTTTACCAGAAGACTTCTTTCTTACATTTAGAAAGGCAAAAGTAACTTTAAAAACTCAATTTTCTAACTTCAGATATACAAGAAAAGGGACAAACCCAATAGATTTAAGTGTTATTTTTCTTCCAAAAATTTATCTTGACAAGTATAATGGAATGTACATTTTTATATGTACCACTGATGTAAAATTTACATCAGAATTAAATATGCTAATTGGGAATTTTGTAACCGTAATGGGCGAAAGAATAACTACAAAAACGTCTTATGAAACCAGAAAAGATGAATTATACAAATGGATAATGAACAAATTTAATTTCAAGAATATGCGATTATATGAGAAAAAACCTGATCAGGATATCTTAATTTGCACTCATTTTCAAAGTGAAAAATATAGTTATTCTTCCTCTGAATTTAATCATCCATACAATAGGAATAGCCTAGCCGCAAATGCATTACTTGAAAATGAAATCCTTATACTTGAAAAAGGTCAAACTCATATCAGGGATATAAGAAGATTCTGGGATAAATTAGAAACGGAGGCTTCAATAGCTATCCCTATTATCAATAATGAAAATCGCAAAGTCGTTGTAACATTTGACTATCAACCGGGGATTTTCAATTTAGTCCCTAATAACAAATTAATAATCAGATTCTGGGCATTGATATTATCATTTTTTATATGATTCACAATAGAATATCATTTTTTGTACCTATATACTTTTTGATTTTATTTATAGGCTGTTCTCATACCAGTCAGGTAAAAGTCAATGTCTCCAATGATATATTCTCCGATTTTGAGAATCTGAACCTAATTACCTTACCTGAAAAAAAGGTAAAATTCATTGCTAAAAACCTCAACTCCGAGTCATATAAAAGCACATTGCTTCAAGAGTTAAACTCAAAGATAGACGAAACCAGAGAAATAACAGACTCTCTTAGAAACCTTTATAATAATCTCACAACCTTAAAAAAGCGCATAACTATTGAGCAATCAAAAGAATACATCAAATATATAAAAGCTGATCTCAACCGAGTTGCCACAAGTAAAAATGATTTAATTTTAAGATTAAAAATTTCCAATACTGGTACTTTGACATCACTTGTAGAAAATATATGCTATGAATATAAATCAAAAATATTGAAGACTTCAAAAATAGAACTTTTACTTTCTCCCGGCAGTTATGCCGTAGTAGAAGATACATTACCTAATTTTAGTGATACATCTAACATAAACATTAAAACAATTTCTGTAGAAGTACTGGATTTTGCGAAATTAAAAGAAATCGAAAGAAGATTAAAAGATATTGAAACATCATTAGCTGAGCTGGAACTTGAATATCAATCAATGTGTACCCAGATTAAAAATATACTCGATAAACATTACACAATACCATTAATAAAAATCATGGATCAAAACCTTAAAGACATGAATGTTAATTCATTAAAATTATTTCCACCCTGTGACACTACGATTACCTGCCCTACTGGCAGTGTACTCTTTTTCTATACTTACAATCAGGAAAAATGCTATCAGTGGTTTGTTCCTGTAAAATCAAAAGTTCAAACAGTAAATATTACAAAAGATAATACCAATCCGCTTATTAAATAATTTATTTACAAAACTCATTAACAAAATACTTTGCATTTAGCTCCGTGCCAGTGGCTATTTTAATAAGTTCATCCCACCTATATAATTTTCCTGATCTAAAGACCTTTTTTATAAAGAAGTTACCAAGTTCTTTATTGCCGAAAAATTTCATACCACTGACACTTTCTATTCCTTTTTGCCTCATAAGTGCAAAAAGAAACTGGCTTGCCAATATCTCACCAAGCATATAGTTATGATAATAAACTGGATACGAACAAATATGAATTTTAGTTGCCCAGTCCGGTTTATTCCTGCCCTCTATAGGATGAACCATTTGATATTTTCGAACAAGTTCCCACCACAAACTGTTTAAATCCTGATCGGGATTACTGTAGAGTTCTTTTTCAAATCTATACATCACCTGTGTCCAACGGGAGAATATTAACTGCTCTGCTTTTAACATATTTTTTACATTAGTAAAAATTTCATTTAATATACTAACTTCCACACATAGTGCCTCCTTTATCCAGACAGGATTTTTGCTTAATCTACCGAAGAACATTGCAACCGCCTCAGTAATAAAGGAATGAGATGGATCTATTAAAAAGAAAGGTAATCTCTTATCTATATAAACTTCATACACAGCATGCCCGAGTTCGTGTAATATAGTATTCATCCAGTATTCCGATGGCACAACGTTTACCATAATCCTTACATCTCCTCTGCGGTCAATATGGGTACAATAAGCATGGGGATACTTACCCTCACGTTCGTATAGATCACTTCGTGCAAGAATCTTTGATACATCCATTCCAATACTTTTATAAAATTTTGAAGCTAGTATAATAATATCTTTATCAGCATATAATTCATTGAGATTCACATTATATATATCAGGAGCTTCCTGAAAAAAAGGGTCTGAATAATGGTAAGGTCTTAATTCATCTTCTTTTATTCCAAATCTTTTTGCAAGATACGCATCAAGTTCTTTTTTTAGTTCAATAAAAGGTTCCCTGGTATGTTCATCAAGCTGATCAAATAATCTGTCAAGCTGTCCCGGTTCAAACTCCTGAATAAAAAGCATCAAGTAAAAGTAATTATCAAACCCGAGAGAATTGGCTAACTTATTTCTCAATTTTACCAGTTTAATAACATCATTGGCAACAATGTCACCAACTTGCTTTGATGCATCCCACGCTTTCCTTCTTAACTCAAGATCATTGGATGATTTGAGAATTTTTTTAATATCATTACCTGATACGGGCTTCCCATCTATTTTTCCCCGGAAAGTATTAAACTTTTGCTCAACTTTTGAAGATAGCTCAGTTATTTGTTTTACTAAATTTGTATCAGCCTGGTTTACTAAAAATTCTCGATAGAGTAAATCAAATGTTCTTTTTAAAATTCTATCCTTAATTTCAATAGAATTTCTGAATTTCTTAATAATTTCAAAATCTCTTTTGCTAGATAGTATCCTTTTATATTGTAGGCTATAATTTGAATATTCTTTGTAATAATTATTCTCACCAGTAACTGTTGCATTCCAGTAAGATAGATTCATATTTTTATAGACTGGTTCTACGATTCTTGTAAGACTATCCAGATAACTTTTTGCATCCAAGGCTATTTCTCCTTTCTTCGAACAAAAATTAATTAATACAAAAATGCTAATGAAAATTAAAATTAACTTATTTTTCATAACACCCTCAATTATTAATTTCCATTTCTTACTGATTCCATGGGAAATAACAAATTTCCCAATTTATAAGCAACTTTAAAATTTGATCTACATCACATTTTTTTTGAAAAACTTGAAATTTTTATAAATATTCATTATAGTAACTACTGTTAAAATAGGGAGTTATGGTAGAAATAATAGCATATATAATATTAGGTTCTATTCAATTACTTTTTATAATTCTAATGATTTATGGCATGATAAAAGTACTTCCTTATGGAATAATTGGGTTGTTGCTTATAACTGGCTTTGGATTGCTTCTCATAAAAGCAATAAAAGATAGGTTAAAAAGTAAAGAAGATAATTATTATTCTAAAAACATTGAAAAATAAAGGACAAAATCATGATTTTAACAACACAGGATTTTTTAGCAGGATATGATATCACCGATACACTGGGTCTTGTAAAAGGTAACACCATTAGAACAAGACACATAGGAAAAGATATATTAGCCTTCGTAAGAAATATTGTCGGTGGTGAAATACCTGAGTATACGAAAATGATGGCCGAAGCAAGAGAGCAAGCAATTGATAGAATGATAAAAGAAGCCGAAGAAAAAGGAGCTGATGGGATCGTTGGCATTAGATTTACTACATCAACAGTAATGCAGGGGGCAGCAGAGCTACTTGTCTACGGTACTGCTGTTAAGATAAAAAAGAAAAAGTAAACTGTCCGTTAAAATGGAGCAAAAATGAGAATAAAGTTCTGGGGGGTAAGGGGTTCTATTCCAACGCCCGCAAGCTCTATTCAAATTAAAGAAAAAATATTTGCTATATTAAAGGAAATACCCGACAATGCATTAAAAAGCAAATCATCCATTATTGATTTTGTAAATAAACTGGATAATGTTTATACAGGTGTAATAGGCGGAAATACATCATGTATAGAATTAAGAGTAAATGACAAATTTATTATTTTTGACATGGGTACTGGGATCCGGGTACTCGGAAGTTATATAATGAAAAATGGATTATATGACATGATAAAAGAATTTCACATTTTTTTAAGTCATACTCACTGGGATCATATAATGGGTTTCCCATTCTTCGCGCCCGCTCATTTTCCAAAAACAAAACTATTCTTTTACAGTGTACATCCTGACCTTGAAGAACGATTAAGAATACAGCAGGATTTTCGGTTTTTCCCTGTCTCTCTTGATCATATGGCTTCAGAAAAAACTTTTATTAAACTGGATCCAGAATCAGAGATTGATATAGAAGGTGTAAAAATTAAAAACAAAGCTTTATATCATCCCGGAGGTTCCTACGGTTTTCGTGTTGTGTACGAGGATAAAATATTCGTATATGCGACTGATTCAGAGTTTAAGAATTCTACAAAAAATGGGAATGAAAAATACATAGAATTTTTCAAAAACGCTGATGTGCTAGTATTCGATGCCCAGTACACCTTTGAAGAAGCCGTTCATAAAGAAGACTGGGGACACAGTTCAGCGCTAATAGGTGTTGATTTTTCAATTGCAGCTAAAGTCAAGAAATTGGTACTCTTTCATCACGAACCAGAACGAAATGATTTTGAAATTTATTCGGTATACAAAAAGGCTACCGATTATAAAAATATAAATTACCCAAAATCAGACCTCGAGATTCTCCTTGCCTACGAAGGCTTAACAATAGACATCTGATCTAACCATTTCATTTAAAATAAAGTAAACAACAACAAATCAAATAATACTTGTGGTATAAATTTTGTAATTTTTAAACATAAGTTATTTAATTTTTTAAACTTAGAGGGTATAGCAAGGAATAAACAAGATGGAAGACCTAGAAGGCATAAAAGCCCTTTTCAAAAAACGTCAAGAAACCACATTAAAGAAAGCTATTGAAAAGATCCCTTAAAAAAGAAAACAATTTAAAACTAAATCCAACATTGATATCGACACTGTATTATTTGCCAAATGAAGAGCTGATCAAAAAATATGGAGAAAAACTCGAATTCTGAAGAAAATATCCTTTTACCAATAAAACAAGCTTTCATGTACCAAACCAAGCTCCTGGTAATTCCGCCTCAGTAAACAAATAAGTTTATAAATATCATATTTTTATACTAAATTGATGATAAATTGTCAGAGATTTTATAAGTTTTAGTGGATAGTTATTTTAAAATAAAAAGCATTCTGGGAGATGAAAAAGTGAAAATTAAAAAAATTACTTTAGCAGTAGCTATGTGGGGAATTATTTTTAATATCTATCCACAGGATGATATCCGTTCAAAAATAACTCCTGAAGCTATTGAATCAAGAATTAAAGAAATAAGGATGGGTGAAATCATAGTAAAAACAAAACCAGGGGCAGAAGTAACTGTTGAGCAGACAAGACATGAATTTCTATTTGGAACATGTATAACAGATAATCTTGCAGAAAAAGCACCTAATGCTATGTCTGAAAAAGATCGCAGAATGTTTCTTAAGATACTAAAGGAAAACTTTAACTACGCCGTTCATGAAAATGCCCTAAAATGGTATGACTGCGAGATCGAAAGAGGTAAGGTGGATTATTACCTCGCGGATAGAATCTGGGAAATGTGTAATGAACTTGGAATTCCAATGCGTGGTCATTGTATTTTCTGGGCTAAGGACAAGTACATTATGCCCTGGTTGAATGAATTGAACACAGATGAATTACGCAAAGCAGTCATTGAAAGAGCAAAAAGTGTTGTGGCACATTTTAAGGGTCGAATAACGGAATACGACCTGAATAACGAAATGATTCATGGAGACTTCTTCAGGCGCAGACTTGGTTATGGCATAATTAATGAGATGGCATATGCAGCTTTATCTGTAGATCCTGATATAACTTTATTTGTAAATGACTACGGAATAATTGCTGAAGGGGGATACAATGCAAGTACATATATTGAGCAGATAAAAAATCTTCTGAATATGGGCGTCCCAATAGGAGGCATTGGTGTCCAAGCTCACGTAATCACTTCGAAGCCGGACAATAAAATGGGAATAAAATATACAACTCCTGAATTGGTACAAAGAAATCTGGATAGATTAAGTCAATTCAATTTACCGATAAAAATAACAGAGTGTCTATTCTATGGCGATACAGAGGAAGAAAAAGCTGAGGAACTCAAAAAATTCTTTCCCATCTTTTTTGCCCATCCAAAAGTAGAAGCAATAATTATGTGGGGATTCTGGGAAAAGGGACACTGGATACCCGAAACTGCTATGTGGAAAAAGGACTGGACTCCGACTCCACAGGCAAAAGCATATAGGGAACTGGTATTCAAAGAATGGTGGACTGTCGAAAGGGGTAAAGCTAATAAAAATGGAATCTTTAAAGTCCGTGGTTTTTATGGAAATTATAAAATAACGTCAATTGGTAAAACTAAAGAGATAACATTAAAGAAAAAGGATGGCAAGGCAATCATCGAATTCTAAATTGATAAATGATTGATTTTTAAAATTTTAATCTTTTTTAAACTCTTCAAAAACAAAGTCACAACATCTTGTATTAACGAAGTCGCTGAAGGCGATTTCCCAAAGTGTAAGATAGCCTTACGGCAATTGCAAAATGAAGATTGCAAAGTGCAAAAGTCAAATTTATTTCTGTCTACATTTTGAGTGCAAAAGTCAAATCTGGCAAAAGGCGATTTTGCATTTTTCAATTTGCATTCTGCATTCTGCATTGAGCCTTTGCGCTTAACGTCTTGTATTCACGAAGTCGCCGAAGGCGATTTCCCAAAGGGCAAGATAGCCTTACGGCAATTGCAAAATGAAGATTGCAATGTGCAAAAGTCAAATTTATTTCTGTATACATTTTGAGTACAAAAGCCAAATCTGACAAAAGACGATTTTGCATTTTTCAATTTGCATTCTGC